>CADCWB010000001.1 GCA_902806295.1 uncultured Sphingomonas sp.
ATCCCGACAAGGACCCCAAGCAGACGCTTCAAGAAGGCCATCTCCATTTCACGCTCGAGGGCGAGCGGATGCGCGGGGAGTGGGTCATGTTCCGGATGAAGCCCAAGCCCGGCGAGAACGGCGAGGCCTGGATGCTGAAGAAGGTCACCGACGAGGCGGCGAAGCCCGAGGAGGGTGACGCCTTGGTGGAGCAGTGCCTGACCAGCGTCACCACCGACCGGACCATGGCCGAGATTGCGGCTTGCGAAGAGGTATGGAAATCGAACAAGGGCGAGAAAAAGGGCGGACGGACCAAGCGCGCGGTAAAAATTCCGCCGCCAGCCTTTCGCGATCCGCAATTGGCAACGCTCGTCGATGAGGTGCCGACCGGCAACGATTGGCTCCACGAGTATAAATACGATGGCTACAGGTTGCTATTGGCGACGGGCGACACGTCTGTGCTGGCGTGGACACGCAACGGCAAGGATTGGAGCGATTATTTCCAGCCGCTTGCGAAAGCGGCGGCCAGACTTCCTGCCGGGTGCCTGATCGATGGCGAGGCAGTAGCGCTCGGCGCGAATGGCAAGCCAGATTTCCAGCTGCTCCAATCGACGCTAAAAGGTGGCGAAGCGGAACTCGCTTTCTACGCCTTCGACCTGCTGGTCGACCAAGGCGAAGACATTACCCCGCTGCCAAACATCGAACGCAAGCAGCGGCTCGCGGCACTGCTCAAGACCGCGCCGCCGTCCATCATCTACGGCGACCACGTGGTCGGCAAGGGCGAAAAGCTGTTCGCTGCCGTCTGCAAGGAAGGCGGCGAGGGGATCATCTCCAAGAAGGCGAGCGCGCCTTATCGCGGGACCCGCAGCCGCTGCTGGGTCAAGATCAAGTGCATTCAGCGCCAGGAGTTCGTGATCATCGGCTGGCAGGCGAGCGACAAAGGGCGGGGTTTCCGCTCGCTGCACCTGGCTGTGCGGGAAGAAGGCACGCTGCGCTATGTCGGCAAGGTCGGGACCGGGTTCGACACTAGGATGATCGAGGAGCTGTCGGCGCGGATGAAGCCGCTGGCCGTCGACCAGCCGGCGTTGGAGGTGCCGCGGGCGATGAAGCGCGGGTCGACCTGGATCGAGCCGAAGCTCGTGGCGGAGGTGGCGTTCACCGAGTTTACGACCGACGGCGTGCTCCGCCACCCGAGCTTCATCGCGCTGCGGCAGGACAAGAGCGCGGCGGAGGTGGTGCGGGAGGTACCGAAGAAGCTCAAAGGTGCCGAGAAGAAGCAGGACCTCGCCACCTATGAAAGCCTGGGCCTCAGGCTGACCAGCCCGGAGCGGGTGGTGTTCCCCGGAGACGAACTGACTAAGGGCGACCTGGCCAACTATTATGCCGCTGTCGCGCCCCTGCTGATGGTCGATCTCGCCCGGCGGCCGATGACCCTGATCCGCTGTCCGCAGGGGCGCTCCAAGCATTGTTTCTTCCAGAAGCACGACAGCGGCAGCATGGGTGCCCACGTCCTCCATGTGCCGGTGACGGAAAGCAAGGGCGAGGTGCAGGACTATCTCTACGTCGAGGAGCCGGTCGGCGCCCTCGAATGCGTGCAGATGAACACCATAGAGTTCCACGGCTGGGGCAGCCGGGTCGACCCGCTGGAAAAGCCCGACCGGCTGGTGTTCGACCTCGATCCTGACGTCGGCCTCGACTTCGGCAAGGTCAAGGCGGGGGCGGTGCGGCTGCGCGAGTTGCTGGCCGACCTAGGCCTAGTGACCTTTCCGCTGCTGTCGGGCGGCAAGGGCATCCACGTGGTCGCGCCGCTTGATCAGACGGCGGACTGGCCGGCGGTGAAGAGCTTCGCCGAACGCTTCAGCCGGGCCATCGCCGAGGCCGAGCCCGAGATGTTCACCGCCAACATCCGCAAGAACCAGCGCACCGGGCGTATCTTCCTCGACTGGCTGCGCAATCAGCGCGGCGCGACAGCGGTGATGCCCTATTCGGCTAGAGCTCGGGAAGGTGCGCCGGTGGCTGCTCCAGTCGGCTGGGAGGAGCTGGGCGAGGTAGACCGAGCGAACCTCTACAGCATCCGCGATGCTGGCGAGTTGATGGAGCGAGCCGCCGGCGACCTGCTCAAGGGCTGGGGACAGGCGACACAGGCCCTCCCCGATCTTTAGGCGGCCTCGAGCGGAAAGCGCAGTGTAACCGTAAGTCCTTGCGGCCGCCAGTCACGCTCGACCGTGCCGCGAAGGTCGGACTTGACGCTCATCGCAATCATGCGGTGGCCGAACCCGCTGCTCGCCGTGCCCACCTCGCACGGCGGACCGGTTTCGCTCCAGACCAGCTCGACGTCCTGCTGGTTGCTGGACCATTGCAAGGCCAGCGAGCCCTCATCGCTACAAAGCGCGCCATATTTGACCGCGTTGGTGTAGAGTTCGTGCAGGATCATCGACAGCCCGAGCACCTGTCCGGGTTCCAGCAACAGCTCGGGACCCGAGAAGCGGGCGCGACCTGCCGCCACGTCCGAGCCGAGCACCTGCTCTACCAAGGCGGTAATCGCCACTTCAGACGAGCTTTTTCCAACCAGCAATTCATGCGCCCGGGCGAGCGACTTGAGCCGGCCGTTGAAGCGCTGCTGAAAGCTATCCAGATCCTCCGCGCCACGCGCGGTCTGCTGAGCGATCGCGGAGACCACCGTAAGCATGTTCTTGACCCGATGGTCCGACTCCTGAAGCTGGCGCTGCTGTCGTTCGACCAGCCGCTTGCGCTCCGAGATATCCCGCAGGAAGCCGATGAACAGCCTGGACCCGAACTGTTCGGAGCAGGTGACGGACAGCTCCACCGGAAACTCCTCGCCGGTCCGGCGCACCGCGCTGACCTCGATCCGCCGGTTGAGCACGGGACCCTCTCCGGTCGCAAGGAAGTGGAGGCGCCCCTGCTCGTGCGCGGCGCGAAACTGTTCGGGCACGATCACCTCGCTTAGGCAGCGCCCGCGAACCTCATCCTCGGACCAGCCGAAGACCGCCTCGGCGACATGGTTCCAGCCGCGGACGGCGCCTTCGCTATCCATCACCACCACGGCATCCAGCGCCGTGTCGAGCACCGACTGCAAGCCGGCGTGAAGAGCCCCCCAAGTGTAGTTCACCGGATCGGCATATCGCCGGTTATTACATTATTCCAGAGACTTCGCGCGACCGATCGACGGCGAAATGGTCGGTGGCGCGGATCAGCGCGTCGAGCACTCCGGGTTCGCTATATAAATGTCCGCCATCGGGGACGATGTTGAGCTCCGCCTCCGGCCAAGCCCGGTGCAGTGCCCAGGCTGCGCGGGGCGGTGTGCACATGTCGTGCCGGCCTTGCACGATCACTCCGGGGATGCCGCGCAGCTTGTCGGCTCCGCGCAGCAGCTGACCCTCGTCGAGCCAGCCGCCGGCGCGCATGTAATGGTTCTCGATCCGCGCAATGGCGATCGCCCTCTGCGGCTCGGTGAACTCCTCGATGGTATGCGGGCTGGGCAGCAGGGTGACGGTTTCGCCTTCCCACTTGCTCCAGGCCTTGGCGGCGGACAGCTGCACGTCGGGATCCTGGGCGGCCAGGCGGCGCTGGTAGGCCGCGACCAGGTCGCCGCGTTCATGCTCAGGAATGGGGCCGATGAACTCCTCCCACTTGTCGGGGAACACCGCCGCGGCGCCCCCGTCCTTGTACAGCCAGTCCACTTCATATTGGTCGAACAAGAAGATCCCGCGCAACACCAGTTCGGTGACCCGCTCGGGGTAGGTCTGGGCGTAGGCGAGCGCGAGGGTGGAGCCCCAGCTGCCGCCGAACACCTGCCACTTGTCGATGTCGGCAATTTCGGTGCGCAGCCGCTCGATATCGTCGACCAGGTGCCAGGTGGTGTTGGCATGGAGGCTGGCATGCGGTGTGGAGCGGCCGCAGCCGCGCTGGTCGAACACCAGGATGTTGTAGCGCTCGGGATCGAACTGCCGCCGGTGGTCTGGCGAGGCGCCGCCACCCGGACCGCCGTGGAGAAAGACGACCGGCTTGCCGTCCGGATTGCCGCATTGTTCCCAATAGAGCCGGTGGCCGTCGCCGACCTCCAGCATGCCAGACCGGCGGGGTTCGATCGGCGGATAGAGCGTCCGGCGTTCGGTCAAAAGCTCAGTTCCTCATAGACGTGCCGCACATCGCCGCTCCAGTCGCCCCGGTAGCGATCGAGCATTCGGTCGGCGGGCGTGATGCCGCTGGCGACGATCTCCCGCAACGGATCGAGAAAGCCGCCCTCATTGTCGCCGGCTGCGTTGAGGCGAGCGCGGGCGGTCAGCCCGGCGGCGGCGATGTCGAGCACCTTGGCTGCCAGGTCGCGCACCGTGCCGCCGTCCGGCACCGGCGCTTCCAGCGCGAGCCGTGGAACGTCACGGCGAAGCTGCTCGCGCTGCTCAATGGTCCAATGCTTGACCAAATCCCACGCGGCATCGAGCGCACCTTGGTCGTAGAGTAGCCCGACCCAGAACGCCGGCAGGGCGCAGATCTTGCCCCACCGGCCGCCATCGGCGCCGCGCATCTCAAGAAAGCTCTTGAGTCGCACTTCGGGAAAGGCGGTGGACAGGTGATCCACCCAATCGCTGACGCGCGGGCGCTCGCCGGGCAGTTGCGGCAGCTTGCCGTTGAGAAAGGCGCGGAAGCTTTCGCCCGCGCAGTCGATGTACCGGCCGTCGCGAAACACGAAGTACATCGGCACGTCGAGCGCATAGTCGCAATAACGTTCGTAGCCGAACCCTTCGTCGAACACGAACGGCAGCATGCCGGTGCGGTGCGGGTCCGTGTCCTCCCAGATATGGCTGCGAAAGCTCTTGTAGCCGTTTGGCTTGCCCTCGGTCAGGGCCGAGTTGGCGAACAGCGCCGTCGCGACCGGTTGGAGCGCCAACCCGACGCGGAACTTTCGCACCATGTCGGACTCGGTCGCATAGTCGAGGTTCACCTGGATCGTGCAGGTGCGCAGCATCATGTCGAGGCCGAGGCTGCCGACCCGCGGCATGTGGCTGAGCATGATCTTGTAGCGGCCCTTGGGCATGATCGGCAGCTCGGCGCGGGTCTTGTCGGGCCACATGCCGAGTCCCAGGAACCCGAGGCCCAACCGGTCGCCGACGGCCTTGCACTGCTTAAGGTGACGCGCCGCCTCCGCGCAGGTTTCATGCAGGTTCTCTAGCGGTGCGCCGGAGAGCTCGAACTGTCCCGCGGGCTCCAGGCTGATGGTGCCGTCATCGCCGCTCAGCGCGATGATCTTGCCGCCCTCTTCAACCGGGCGCCAACCGAACTCAGTAAGACCGAGCAACAGGTCGCGGATGCCGCCGGGCTCGTCCCAGGCCGGTGCACGCTGATCGGCGAGACGGTAGACGAATTTCTCGTGCTCGGTGCCGATCCGCCACCGCTCAAGCGGCTTCTCGCCGCCGGAGAACACCGACAGCAGGTCGTCCCGACCTTCAATCAGCGGGGTCTCGGAAAGGTCGCTTCGCGTGGTCATGTGTCGCGGCGCTTAGCGCCAGTCTCCGGCAAGCGCCATATAGGCCGCCACCGCCGCCAACGCCGCCGTTTCCGCGCGGAGGATGCGGGGGCCGAGCGAAATAGCGCGGGCATGAGGAAGCGCACGGATGGCGGTCCGTTCTTCCGGGGTGAAGCCGCCTTCGGGGCCGGTGAGGATGGTCGCTGGGCCGGGTTGGAAGGCCATTGCGGCAGGGCCTCCGCCGGTTTCGTCCGCGAAGTAGAGGGTGGCCGGCACGCTCGTCAGGAAAGCGGCGAGGCTGACGGGTTCGGCGATTGTCGGCAGGAGCGTTCGCCCGCATTGCTCCGCGGCTTCGGTGGCGATGCTCTCCAGCCGTTCCAGCTTGACCCGCTCGACCACCGTCCGCTGGGTGATCACGGGCTGGAGGTGACGAATGCCTAACTCCGTCGCCTTTTCCGCCAGCCAGTCGACCTGAGCCCGTTTGACTGGAGCGAAAGCAAGGGTGAGGTCGGGAACCTGCTCGACCGGCTTCGTGCGGCGCTCAACCGCTAGGGTCATGCGCTTTTTGCCGCCCTGCGTGATGCGCGCCAGCCACTCGCCCGAGGCGCCATCAAACAACAACACCTCGCCGCCGGTGCCAAGGCGGAGAACATTACCAAGATAGTTGGTCTGGGCCGCGTCCAACTCCACCGCCGCGCCCTCGTGCAACGCGGCCCGCACAAACAGGCGCGGGAGCGACTTGGGCGGCAAGGCGGGCGTAGCGGGCATGAGCGAGGCTTAGCGAGCCACTGTCCGGAACGCGAATGGTCCCAATGGTCACGGTCGTGCCGCATTACCCCATCCTACGCTATCCCGATGAGAAGGAGCTGGCGGCAAGCCGCACTGAGGCTTGGAGCAGCCGAAATCCTATTCTTCAAGGCTCAAGTGAATGTTTGCTTTGGGTGGAAAGCGGACATTAGCAGCTGGGGTCCATTTAGCTATATAGGTGCCGTCCGCGTGGCTGGGATCGATCGAACGCCACGAGAGTGCTTGAAGAAAGAGGGGCCCCAAGGACCTCTCGATCCCTGCGACCCCTCCTCGATGCTCGAAAGCATCTTGGCCCCTCGCGGACAACTTGGGGTGTCCAAAGGCTCCACTCGACTAACGAGCTTGATTTGAATTAGCTGCGCGCCTTGTCGTTTCACAACTCCGCTCGTCGCAAACGGGCGTGCTTGTGAAGTTTAGTGGTCCGTCCCCATCCCGCTTTTCAGCCAAGTACAATTTTGTTCCGAAATAAGAGCTTTTGATTAAACAATATCTTTCTTTTATTGCTTACCAAAAGGTATACGTCTTTTCCTATCAGAGTCGTGGCGGGCGCCATGCCTCTCAAATTGGAGGTGTAGCATGCGTAAACTTATTCTTGGTCTCGCTACCGCATCCGCGCTGGCGATCAGCTCGGCGGCCGGTGCAGCCGTGACCGTTACCGGTGGAACGACCATCGATCCGATCGACGTTCGCGTGACCGACGGTGTTACCACCATCGGTTTCGCCGAAGCTCAGCTCGCGGCGAACTTCGTCGAGAACCTGTCGTTCACCAACACCCTGACGGGCGTCTACTCGATCACGTTGGGGACCAGTTCTCCAGCGGTCGATTTCACCAGCGCGGTATTG
>CADCWB010000002.1 GCA_902806295.1 uncultured Sphingomonas sp.
ACCCGATCGGCACCATCGCGCCCGAGTTGGAACGGGCCCGGAGGTTGGCAATGTCGGCTTCGTTCGCGCGGAAAACGGAGTCGGCCTGTGCGGTCACCCGATAGGTGCGGCCGAGCAGATTGAAGTCGTTAACGAAGGCCGAACCGAGATAGACTTGCAACGCTTCGAAGATCCGCTCAGGCGGCACGCCCAGCTTGTCGGCCTTGGACCGGTCGACGTCGGCGAACACCCGCGGGGTCGAGATGTCGAACAGGGTGTAGACCTGTTTCAGCCCCGGCGTTTGGTTTGCCTTGCCGATGATGCCCCACGACAGGCCGGACAGTTCGGCGAAACTATGCCCGCCGGTGTCCTGCACGATCATGCGGTAACCGCCAGCCGAGCCGATGCCCTGGATCAGCGGCGGCGGGATGATCAGCAGCCGCGCCTCGTTGATGTCAGCGGTGCGCTTCTGCGCTTCGGACATGATGGTGGCGAGGTCAACGCCGAGCTTCTTGCGCTCCTCGAACGACTTGAGCGGCACGTAGGCGGCGGCGGCGTTCGGCGCCTGGGTCTGCGACGCACCGTCGAAGCCGGCGAGCATGACCGCGCCCTCGACACCCTTGATCGGCAGGATGCGGTCGGCGACCTTGCGCAGCACTTCGTCCGTCCGCTCGAGCGAGGAGCCGGGCGGCAACTGTACGACCGTCAGGAAGTAGCCCTGGTCCTGCGCCGGGATGAAGCCGGTCGGGGTGATCGAGAACAGGCCGACGGTTAGCCCGATCAGCACCGCATAGGCGGCCATCATCCGCTTCGGCGCGGCAACCAGCCGGCGCGTCAGGCGAGAGTAAGAGTCGCTGAACCGCTCGAACCAGCGGTTGAAAGCACCTCCCGCCCGCTCGGCAATTGCAGCCAGGCGGTTCTTCGGCGGCTCGTGCCCGTGCGGCTTCAAGAGCAGCGCAGCCATCGCTGGCGACAGGGTCAGCGACAGCAGCAGCGAGATCAGCGTCGCGGCCGAAATGGTAACGGCGAACTGGTGATAGAAGGCGCCCGACAAGCCGTTGAGGAACAGCGTCGGCAAGAACACCGCGCACAGCACCAGCACGATCGCCACCAGCGCGCCGGCGACCTCGTCCATCGAGGTCCGCGCGGCGTCGAGCGCCGACATGCCCTTGGCGAGGTTACGCTCGACATTCTCGACCACCACGATGGCGTCGTCGACCACGATGCCGATGGCGAGCACCAGCCCGAACAGCGACAGGTTGTTGAGCGAATAACCGACCATCTGCAGCACCGCAAAGGTGCCGATCAGCGACACGGGGATGGCGACCACTGGGATCACCGCTGCCCGCCAGCGCTGCAGAAAGACGATGATGACCAGGACCACCAGCACGATCGCTTCGAGCAGGGTCTTGCCGACCTCGTCGATCGATTGGGCAATGAACTCGGTCGGGTTGTAGATGACCTTGTATTCGAGGCCCTTGGGGAACGACTTGGAGGCGTCCTCCATCTCCTTTTTAACCAGCTCGGCGGCAGCCAGCGCGTTGGAGCCTGGGCGCTGAAAGACGCCCAGCAGCACGGTCGGCTCGCCCGACAGGTAGGTATTGGAGGCATAGTCAGCAGCGCCGAGCTCGACCCTGGCGACGTCGGAGACACGCACCTGGCGGCCGTCGGCGTCGCTGCGGATGATGACGTTGGCGAACTGCTGCGGATCGGTCAGGCGGCCCTGCGTCTCGACGTTGAGCTGGTAGGCAGCGCCGGTGGCGTACGGCGGCTGGCCGAGCGTTCCGGCCGCGACCTGGACGTTCTGGGCGCGCAGGGCGGCGACGATCTCGCCCGCGGTGAGGTTGAGGGCGGCGGCGCGATTGGGATCGATCCACACCCGCATCGCATAGTCACGGGCGCCGAACAGGTGCACGTCCCCTACACCGTCGAGCCGCGACAGGCGGTCACGGACCTGGGTCAGCGCATAGTTGGACATGTAGCCCCGATCGAGCGACCGGTCGGGCGAAACCAGGTTCACCACCATCAGAAAGTCTGGCGAGGTCTTTCGGGTAATGACGCCGAGACGCTGCACCTCCTGCGGCAGGCGCGGAGTGGCAACCGCAACGCGGTTTTGCACCAGCACCTGCGCGGCATTGAGGTCGGTGCCCTGCTTGAAGGTGACGGTGATCGTCAGGCGGCCGTCGCCGGTCGATTGCGACGACATGTAGATCATGTTGTCGACGCCGTTGATTTCCTGTTCAATCGGCGCAGCGACAGTCTCCGACACGGTCTCAGCCGAAGCGCCAGGATAGCTGGCGTTCACCGTCACAGTGGGCGGTACGATGTCGGGATATTGCGACACCGGCAGGCCGAGATAGGCGATGCCGCCCATGACGGTTATTAGCACCGCGATAACCGCCGCGAAAATCGGGCGGGTGATAAAGAAGCGGGACAAGCGCATGGCTGTTCTCCCCGCCCGGCTTTTGAGGCCGGGCGGTTGGGATAAGAGGTGGTTAGCGGGTCGCGAAGGTCGCGGTGCCGGCGACCGGCGTCGCCGGCGGCGGTCCAGCGGCGGGGGCCTGCGCCTTGATCTCGCCGGGGCGGACCTGCACCTTCATGCCCGGCATGGCGAGCTGGGCTCCGCTGGTCACCACTCGGTCCCTGGGGTCGAGTCCGGAGCGGATCACGCGCAAGCCGTCGATCAGCGGGCCGACCACCACCGCGCGTGGCGCCAGGCTGCCGTCACGGCCGACCACCGTCACTACCTTGCGGGCCTGGTCGGTCTGAACCGCCGAGTCCGGCACCAGCAGCGCCGCCGTGGTGCCGCCTGACGAGAGCCGGAGGTTGCCGAACATGCCCGGGGTCAGGAACTGCCGCCCGTTCTGAAGTACCGCGCGCAGCCGGATCGTGCCGGAGCGGGTGTCGAGCCCATTGTCGGTGAAGTCGAGACGTCCGCGCCAGCGATAGTCGGTCTCGTCCTGAAGGCGGACCTGCACCTCGCTCGGTGCCTCGCCGCTTTCCTGCGCCCGGCGGGCCTTGAGGAACAAGGCTTCGGAAGCGTCAAAGGTGAAGTATATGGGGTCGAGCGCGTTGATGGTCGTCAGCAACGTCGCTTCACCGCCGGCAGGGCCGCCCTGGACAAGGTTGCCGGCATCGATCCGGCGAT
>CADCWB010000003.1 GCA_902806295.1 uncultured Sphingomonas sp.
CCGATTACCGCTTCGACGAGAGCGCCAACCTCATCTACCATTTCACCTGGGCCAGCTTCTGCGACTGGTACCTGGAACTGATCAAGCCGGTTCTAAACCCCTCCCCTTCAGGGGAGGGGCCGGGGGTGGGGGAGTCGGGCGAGACCCAGCCGGGTCCCGATCACTCTCCCGCTGACAAGCCCCACCCCGGCCCATGGGGCGCGACTGAGGCCCGTCCGGGGGACGGGCCAGCGCCCTCCCTTGAAAGGGAGGGGAGTGAGGAAACCCGCACCGTCGCCGGCTGGGTGCTCGACCAGATCCTGGTCATGCTCCACCCGTTCATGCCGTTCATCACCGAAGAGTTGTGGCATGCCATGCGGGAACGCCCTTACGACCTCATCCTCGCCAAATGGCCGATGCCCGACGCCCGGGCGCTAGACCCGGGGGCGGGGCCGGAAATCGACTGGCTAATCAGGCTGGTGAGCGGTATCCGCGCCGCCCGCACCGAACTCGGAGTGCCACCGGGAGCGAAGCTGGGCCTCCACGTACGCGATGCAAGTCATCTGACTGTGCAGCGGCTCGAGCGCAACGAAGCGGCGCTGAAGCGGCTCGCCCGCATCGAGCAAATCGTTGAGGGCGGCGCTCCTTCCGGAGGCGCGGCTCAGATCGTGGTCGAGGAGGCGACCTTCATTCTTCCACTCGATGGGGTGATTGACATTGAGGCCGAACGCAGCCGTCTCACCAAGGCGATGGAAGCGGCAGCCAAGGAGCGGGACTCGCTCTCCCAGCGGCTCGGCAATCCAAGCTTTGTAGAACGCGCCAAGCCCGACGCGGTGGAGAAGGCGCGCTCCGACCATGCGGAAAAGGCGGCGGAAGCGGAGCGGCTGCAGGCCGCGCTGGCTCGGCTGGGCTAGAATTTCGCTGTCCTACAGCATTGATCTTGGGTGAGTATGGAACTGCCGATTCGGCGCCGGCTCTTTCTCAAGTTCAGATCCTATGGATACCGCCCGAGCTCGCGCCCGAGAGAGTTCCGTCAGGTCATCAACTTCATCAACTTAAGGCCGGGACGACGACCTCAATCGCGCGCTGTGCCACCTCCACGGTCACCGGGGTTCGTGCCAATATCTCGCCGTCGATCGAGATCCGGTGGCGCGGCCTGGTGTCGAGTTGCAGCTTCTTGCCTCGGAACTCCTCGGTGGTGTCGTCGCGCGAGCTCAGCTTGAAGAACTTGGCGTACCAGTCCCACGCCAGCCGCGCGAGGCTGCGCCCGGTCACCGCCTGGATAACGATGTCCCCGCTGTCGACGTCGGTGCTCTCGGTCAGCTCGACCCCGCCATGAAATCGGCCGTTGAAGATGCGCACCTCGGTCGTCCACAGCCGGTGCGTCTTGGTCCCGTCCTCGACGATCAGCCGGAACGGGCGGAAACGAATGAAGCACCAGATCGCCCAGAGCAGATATCCGACCCGGCCGAGATAACGCTTGAGCTTATGCGGCACGGTGTCGCCGATCATCGGCGACAGCCCCAGGGCCGCGGCGTTGGCGAAGTAATCGCCGTCGATCATGCCGAGATCGATCCGCCGCCGCTTGCCGGTCGCGATCACCTCGATCGCGCCGTCCAGGTCGAGCGGAATGCCGAGCGTGCGCGCGAAGCTGTTCGCTGTGCCGAGCGGGAGCAGCGCATAGACGCAATCCTTGTCGACCACATCGTCTACCGTGCCGGACAGCGAGCCATCCCCGCCACCCACGATCACCATCGGCGCGCCCTTCCGGATTGCGTCTCGCACCTCATCGTCGAGCAGGGTCGGGTCTTTCACCGCATGGCTGGAAATAAGGCGCACTCCGGCCTGTTCCAGCTTGCGGCAGGACTGCTCGAACAAATCCTGCCCTTTGCGCGAATGGGCATTGACGATGAGGACCGCCTCACGCGGCACGGGTCGTTTCGTTTCCACAAAGGAACAACACACCGGATCGCGATCCGTGTCCATCCGCCTTGCCGCGCCGAGCGCCGCACGGCTACAGCCGTCCCGAGATGAACCCCTGTCCCTTTCCGTCAGCGCGCCTTCGCAGAACCCGGGCCGGCGCCTGGTCGCGCGAGCTCGTCGCGGAAACGCGGCTGACCCCGTCCGATCTGATCTGGCCCTTGTTCATCACCGACGGCAGCGGCGTCGAAGAGCCGATCGCGACGCTGCCCGGCGTGTCCCGCTGGTCGGTGGACCGCATTGTGGCGCAAGCGCGGGAGGCGAGGGTGCTCGGCATTCCCTGCGTCGCGCTGTTTCCGAACACGCCGGTTGGCCTCCGCACCGAAGACGCCTCCGAAGCGCTCAACCCCGACAACCTAATATGCCGCGCCATCCGGGCCGTGAAGGACGCGGTCCCCGATCTCGGCGTCCTCACCGATGTCGCGCTCGACCCCTACACGGCCGACGGCCATGACGGGATCACCGACGAGCGCGGCTACGTCGTCAACGACGAGACCTCCAAGATCCTGGTCGAACAGGCTCTGGTCCAGGCCTCGGCCGGAGCGGACATCGTCGCCCCGTCGGACATGATGGACGGCCGCGTCGGCGCGATCCGCTGCGCGCTGGAGGAGGCGGGCCACCCCAACGTCCAGATCATGGCCTATGCCGCCAAGTACGCCAGCGCCTTCTACGGCCCGTTCCGCGACGCGGTCGGCTCGCGCGGCCTCTTGAAGGGCGACAAGAAGAGCTATCAAATGGACCCGCGCAATGCCGACGAGGCGCTGCGCGAGGTCGCGCTCGACATCGCAGAAGGCGCCGATCACGTCATGGTCAAGCCGGGCCTTCCCTATCTCGACATTGTCGCCAAGGTGAAGGCGCGTTTCGACGTGCCGGTTTTCGCCTATCAGGTGTCGGGCGAATACGCGATGATCGAGGCCGCGGCGGCGGCCGGGGCAGGGGACCGGGACGCGCTTGTCCTGGAGACGCTCACCGCCTTCAAGCGCGCCGGCTGCTCGGGCGTTCTGACCTATCACGCCCCACTCGCCGCGCGGCTGCTCGGGTGAATGGCCGCGCCGATGGCGACTGAGACCGCGATTCCCGTTAACCGCGAGCGCTACGCCCGCCCGCTGTTCATCACCACCATCATCGCCGGCTCGTTCCTGCTGTTCCTGACCCAGCCGATGGTCGCGCGCATGGCGCTGCCCCGGTTGGGAGGCGCGCCCGCGGTGTGGAACAGCGCCATGCTGGTCTACCAGGCGCTGCTGCTCGGCGGCTATGCCTACGCCCACTGGATCGGCCGGCTGCGTCCCCGCAAGCAGGCCGGGCTTCACCTCGCGCTCTTCGCAATTGCAGCGCTCTGGCTTCCGATTGGGCTCCTCCAGGCCGACCTGCCTGAGAATTTCGAACCCGCTCTGTGGGTGCCCTGGTTCCTGATTGCCTCGATCGGGCCGCTCTTCTTCATCGTCTCCGCCCAGGCGCCGCTCATGCAGCGCTGGTATGCGCTGGAGAGCAGCCGCGGCGAGCCCTACGCGCTCTATGCTGCCTCCAACCTCGGCAGCTTCGCGGGGCTGATCTCATACCCGCTGATCGTTGAGCCCCTGCTCACGCTCCAGCAGCAGAGCCTGCTCTGGACAGGAGGCTATGCGCTGCTCGTGCTGCTGGTAGCCGGCTGCGCACTGACGATTCCGCCGCAAGCGATCGAGGCAGGGCCGGCCGAAGCCTCGTCCGCGCCCAGCCGTCGCCGGGTGCTGCACTGGATCGCGCTCGCCGCTTTGCCGTCGGGCCTGATGCTTTCGACGACGACGCATCTCACGACAGACATCGTCGCCGTGCCTTTGCTGTGGGTGGTCCCGCTCGGCCTTTACCTGCTAAGCTTCGTGCTCGCCTTCGCCACCCGCCGCGGGCCGACTGTCTTCATCACGCAGGTAGCTCCCCTCGTGGTCCTGATTGCGGGCGGCCTCTCCTTTTTCGACGGCTCGCAGCGCCCGATCTTCTCGGCGACGCTCGGCCTCAGCCTGCTTTTCGTGATCGCCGTCGCCCTGCACGGCGAGCTGTACCGGCTTCGTCCGGCGCCCGACCACCTGACCGCCTTTTATCTCAGCATGTCGGCGGGCGGCGTTCTCGGCGGCGCATTCTGCGCGATCCTCGCGCCCACCATCTTCGACTGGGCCTACGAGCATCCGCTGCTCGTCCTTGCCGCCGCCTTCCTGCTGCCCCAGGGCAATTATTTCAGCTTCATCGAACGGCTCTGGCAGAGGCCACGGGCCGGTCCCGCGCTGACCTTGCTCCTGCCCACGATCGTCCTGCTGCTCTCGATCCCCGCCGATCGCTACTTCTGGAACGGCGCTCCCGAATGGGTGAGGTTCGCCGCCCCGATCGTGATCGCGATCCTGTCGCTGATCAGCATCGGCCGCCCGGCCATGTTCGCCGCCTGCCTCGCCGCTCTGATGCTGGCCTATGGCGGCTGGTCGACCCTGAAAGTGAGCTGGGGCGACAGCCGGACCCGCAGCTATTTCGGGATCTACCAGGTCTCGACACGCGCCAGCGGTTCGGCGCGCGTGCTCACCCACGGCACCACCGTGCACGGCGTCCAGAGCCTCCGCCCCGGCCTCCAGTACGAGCCGACCAGCTATTACACCCGCAGCTCCGGGGTGGGTCTCGCCATGGCGGCCGCGCAACCCTTTTACGGCGCCCGCGCGCGGATCGGCGTCATCGGGCTCGGCACCGGAACGCTCGCCTGCTACCGCGAACCGGGCCAGAGCTGGACTTTTTTCGAGATCGATCCGGTGATGGTCGACATCGCCAAGAATTCAGGCCGCTTCACCTTCCTCTCCGGCTGCGCGCCCAACGCCCGGATCGTGCTCGGCGACGCGCGGCTCACCGTCGGCCGCCAGCCGCCCGCCAGCCTAGACCTGCTCGCGGTCGACGCCTTTTCCTCCGACGCGGTCCCGATGCACCTCCTGACCCGCGAGGCGCTCGACGTCTATGGGTGCGCGCTGCAGCCGTCCGGGCTGCTCTTGGTCCACATCTCAAACCGCTACCTCGATCTCAAGCCGGTCATCGCCGC
>CADCWB010000004.1 GCA_902806295.1 uncultured Sphingomonas sp.
AACAGGGCGGTAGCCAGTGGGTGATCCTCGGCTAGCTCGCCGCTTTCGATTCGCCCCAATAGGCCGATGGCACGAATCGTATGCTCGTCCACCGTATAATGGTGATACATGTCGAACTGCATCTGGGCGACCACCCGAGCGAAGTCGGGTACGAAGCGGCCGAAGACACCCGCCTCGTTCATCCACCGGAGCACAACCTCGCCGCTTTTGCCGTTGGTCAGAACTTCGAGGAACAGGCTGTTCGCGGCAGGATCATCGCGCAAGCTATCGACCAACTTGGAATCCCGGGTCGCGGCCCGCATAGCCGTTGGATGGATCTCCAGCTCCTCTCGGGCGGCAATGGCGAACAGCTCAAGCAGGCGCAGGGGCTGTTCGCTCAGATAGTCGTCCCGGAGAATGGAAAGCCGCCCGCGGTCGAGCACAAAGCCATGCAGACGTGCCGGTCTGCGCCGCAGAAAGGTGGGCAGCGCGAACAGCCGCCCCCTGACCCCAAGCTGTTCGTCCAGCTGGGCCAAGAACAGCCCGGTGAGATCGCCGACAATCTTCGCCTGCAGGAAGTAGAACTGCATGAAGCGCTCGACTGCCGACTTGCCGGGCCGGTCGGCGTAGTGCATCGCGCTGGCGATCTGCCGTTGCAGGTCGAAGCCCAACCGCTCCTCGGCCCGGCCGCTCAGCAGGTGCAGGTGGCAGCGCACGGACCAGAAGAAGCGCTCGGCCCGATCGAAGCGGCGGGACTCGGCCGCGGTGAGCAGGCCCGCCCCGACCAGCGCCGCCGGGCTACTCACCCCATGGACGTACTTGCCGATCCAGTAGAGCGTGTGCAGGTCACGGAGCGCACCCTTACCGTTCTTCACATTGGGTTCGACGACGTAGCGGCTGCCCCCCATCTTGAGGTGCCGCTCGTTCCGCTCGTTGAGCTTGGCGGCAACATATTCTGCCGTACTGCCGGCTACGATCTCGCCCCGAAACCGACTCGCCGCCTCCGCGTACAGCGCCTGGTCACCACATAGAAACCGACTCTCCAGCATGGCGGTACGCACCGTCATGTCGCTGCGGGCGAGCGCGAGCAGTTCCGGTAGGGTGCGGAATGCCTGGCCGACCTTCAGCTTCAGGTCCCATAGCAGGTAGAGCGTCGCTTCCACCACCTGCTCGCACCAAGGTGTGCGGGGGTGCGGGGCGAGGAACATCAGATCGACGTCGCTGAACGGCGCCATCTCGCCCCGGCCGTATCCGCCAAGGGCCACCAACGCGATGCGCTCCGCAGCGGTCGGGTTGGGGTTGGGGTGCAATCGGGTCGCAGCGTGCTCGAAGGCAAGCCCGACCAGTTGATCGGTCAGGGACGCGGTTGCCTCGGCATGGACTCGCCCACGCGCTGGTTCAGCCGCAATGCGGGCCGCAATCTTTGATCGTCCATGCTCGAGCGCTGCCTGCAGGATGGCCGCAGCTTCGTCCGTGCTGCTGGTCGCCAGCCTGTCAGCGACGGCAGGACGGTCGAAGATAGCCCGCTTGCCGTAGCCGAGGTCAAGGCCGGCCATGCTCATCAGCTTGCGTCCGTCACGACTCGCTTCAGTCGATACAGCGCTTCAAGCGCTTCCCGCGGGGTGAGCGAGTCGGGGTCGATGGAGGCGAGCGCTTCGGCTAGTTGGTCAACCGGCTCCGGTGCGGCAACGGCGGCGAACAGCGGGAGGTCGTCGAGCCCGGCAGCGATCCCACCTGTGGCATCTCGCCCTGCTTCGAGCTTCGCCAGCACGGTCTTCGCTCGAGCCACGACGGCAGGCGGCAGCCCGGCCAGCCGTGCCACCGCGAGGCCGTAGCTGCGATCGGCTGGCCCGGGGGCGAGCTCATGAAGAAGCACGAGATCTCCTTTCCATTCGCGTGCGCGGACATGATGCAGTGAAAGGGCGTCGAGCCGATCGGCGAGCCGGGTGAGCTCATGGTAATGGGTAGCGAACAAGGTTCGAGCCTGCACCTGATCGTGCATCGCTTCCACTACCGCCCAGGCGATGGCTAGCCCGTCATAGGTCGATGTGCCGCGCCCGATTTCGTCCAAAATGACCAAGCTGCTTCTCGTCGCTTGCGAGAGGATTGCGGCGGTCTCGACCATTTCGACCATGAAGGTGGAACGTCCGCGAGCGAGGTTGTCGGATGCGCCAACCCGGCTGAACAGCCGGTCGACCAGCCCCAGCTTGGCTCGGCTGGCCGGAACGAAGCCACCAGCCTGCGCAAGGAGTGCAATCAGCGCGGTCTGACGCAGAAAGGTCGACTTTCCGCCCATGTTGGGACCGGTGATGAGCCACAAGCGGTCGGCCGGTCCAAGGCAGCAATCATTGGCGATGAAGCGCTCGCCACCAGCCTCGAGGGCAGTTTCGACCACAGGGTGGCGCGCGCCCTCGAAATCGAGGCACGGCTGGTCGGTTAGGCTTGGCCGACACCAGCCGCCTTCAGCCGCGCGTTCGGCTTGGCTGGCGCCGACGTCGATCCGGGCGATCGCGTCCGCCGTCTGCGCGATGCGTGCGGCTGCGGCTACCGCGAGCCCGGTGAGTTCCTCCAGGTGCGCGGCTTCTGCGGCCAGGGCATGAGCGCCAGCCTCGACCACCTTGCTCGCCTCGGCATGAAGGTCCGGGGAGTTGAACCTTACGACGCCCGCCAGGCTCTGGCGGTGAGTGAAGCCGCTGTCGGGCGCAAGCAGCCGGTCGGCGTAGCGGGCGCTGACCTCGACATGGTAGCCGAGCACCGCATTGTGCCGGATCTTGAGCGAAGAGATCCCGGCCGCGTCGCGATAGCGGGCCTCCAAGGCTGCAATCGCCTGTCGGCCGTCCGTTGCAGCCGCGCGCAGCGCGTCCAGCTCCGGGTCGTAGCCATCCGCGATGTAACCACCCTTGAGCGCCTCAAGCGGCGGCGCCAGCACCAATGCGGCGGAAAGCCGCTCGACGAGACTGCCGTGGCCGTCCAGCAGCGGCAGCAACGACGCCAGCAGGTCGGGCCGGTCCGGCTCCTTCAGCAATGCCGTGCGCAGCGCTCCGGCGGCGAACAGACCGTCCCTCAGCAGAGCCAAGTCGCGCGGGCTCCCGCGGCCCGCGACCAGGCGGCCGAGGGCCCGGCCAATGTCGGGCATCGCGCGCAAGGCATCGCGCACCCAACCGCGCCGAAGCGCATCTTCGTGCAGCCAGCGGACGAAGTTCAGCCGGGCGTCGATCGCGGGCTGGTTGAGGAGAGGAGCCGACAGATCGGCGCCAAGTAGCCGGCGGCCGGCGGCAGTGACGCAGCGGTCAACTTCGGCAAACAGCGAACCCGCGACCTGTCCCTCCGCCGTCCGGCAGATCTCCAGGCTGAGGCGGGTGGCGGCGTCGATCGCCATGTGTTCCAGCCGTTCGATCCGGCGCGGGGCAGCCAGAAAGGCGGTAGCGCCCTTTTGCGTCGCGTTGAGATAGGCCAGCAGCCCGCCCGCAGCGGCGAGCTCGGCGCGCGTGAGTTCGCCGAAGCCATCGATGCTGCGCACGCTGAAGCGGCGCTTAAGCGCCTGTTCGCCAGCCAGGCTGTCGAACCCGCCCTTACCTGGATTGCAGCGAATGCCTCGATGTTCACCGTCGGCGATGATCTCGGATGGGGCGAGCCGGGCCAGTTCAGCCTGCAGATCGCCGGGTCCACAGGCGATAAGCTCAAAGCGTCCAGTCGAGATGTCCGCCGCCGCGATACCCCATTCATCGCCGGCCCGCGCCACTGCTGCCAGCCAATTGGCGGCGGCGCTGTCGAGGAGGGTTTCTTCGGTCAAGGTGCCAGGCGTGACCAGCCGCACGATCGCCCGCTCGACCAAAGCCTTGGAGCCCCGCGCCTTGCGCGCCTCGGCCGGGCTCTCGGTCTGCTCGGCAATCGCTACCCGATGACCAGCCTTGATCAGCCGAGCAAGGTAGCCGGTCGCCGAATTCACCGGCACTCCGCACATCGGCACCGGCTCCCCGGCGTCCGCCCCGCGCGCCGTCAGTGCGATGTCGAGGCAAGACGCGGCGATCTTGGCGTCGCCGAAGAACAGCTCGAAGAAGTCGCCCATACGGTAGAACAGCAGCGCGTCACCGGCCTCGGCCTTGAGGCGGTGGTATTGCTGCATCATCGGAGTGGCGGCGTCGGCCCGGGCCATGAGTAACGGGGTAGCCGCATTTGTCCGGGACGGGAACCGGGTCTAAGGGCAGTGGCATGTCCGAAAGCAACGTCAAATTCTCGGAGGCCGAGGCGCTGCACTTCCATGCGCGCGGGCGGCCGGGCAAGATCGAGATTATCGCGTCCAAGCCGATGGCAACCCAGAGGGACCTCAGCTTGGCCTATTCGCCCGGCGTTGCCGTCCCGGTACGGGCCATCGCGGCCGACCCCGCGACGGCTTACGATTATACGGCCAAGGGAAACCTCGTCGCCGTGATCTCCAACGGCACCGCGATCCTCGGGCTGGGTAATCTCGGCGCACTGGCCTCCAAGCCGGTGATGGAGGGCAAGGCGGTGCTATTCAAGCGCTTCGCCGATGTCGACTCGATCGACATCGAACTCGACACCGAAGACCCGCAGCGGTTCATCGACGCGGTAGCGCTGATGGAGCCGAGCTTCGGCGGCATCAACCTGGAGGACATCGCCGCGCCCGACTGCTTCGTTATCGAGCAGACGTTGCGCGAGCGGATGAACATCCCCGTGTTCCACGACGATCAGCACGGCACGGCGATCATCACTGCGGCCGGGCTGATCAATGCCTGCCTGCTGACCGGCCGTGAGTTCAAGGACGTGCAGGTGGTGGTGAATGGCGCTGGTGCGGCCGCAATTGCGTGCACCGAGCTGATCAAGGCGATGGGGGTGCGGCCCGATCATGTGATCATGTGCGACCGCACGGGCGTAATTCACAAGGGCCGCGACGACCTCGACCAATGGAAGTCGGCCCATGCGGTCGAGACCGACCGGCGCACGCTCAAGGACGCGCTGGTCGGTGCGGACGTATTCCTGGGGCTCAGCGCCGCGGGTGCGCTGAAGGGTGAGTGGGTGGTCGACATGGCGCCGCAGCCGATCATTTTCGCCATGGCCAATCCTGATCCCGAGATCACGCCTCCCGAGGCCAAGGCCGCCCGGCCCGACGCAATCGTGGCAACGGGGCGGTCGGATTATCCAAATCAGGTCAACAATGTCTTGGGCTTCCCGTTCATTTTCCGCGGCGCGCTTGATGTGCGGGCGCGGG
>CADCWB010000005.1 GCA_902806295.1 uncultured Sphingomonas sp.
CACCCGCCGTGACCGTGCCGTAATTGCGGTCACGCTCGATGCCCGGAACCGTGAACGGCTGGGTCTCGATGGTCTGCAGCTGAGCCGTCGGGTCGCGCCGGGTATCGTTGAACTCATGATCGTAGGTGGCGCGCAGGTAAGGGCTGGTGGTCTGGTCAATGGCGTAGCTCGCCTGCAGACCCGCACTGCCGATCAGCGAATTGATCCGCTGCTTGCCGTAGCGCAGCGCCGTCGACAGCTCCCCGTTATTCTCGGCGTACCCGTCCACCCGCACTCGCTGGGCGATCAGGCTGCCGACCGGTCCGGCCGTCAGGGCGCCGAAGCCGAAGTTCGCTCCGGCCTGCAGTGCGGCGGTGACGTTGCGGCCGTCCGGCGATCCACTGTGCGTGCGCGTGGCCGCACCCAACCGCACCTTGCGGTCCACATCGTTGTTGAGCCGGGTATAGCTGAGCTGGCCATTGGCCCAGAAGGCCGAGCCATAATAGCCGGCAAACAGGCCGCCGGTCAGCTCGCCCTGCTTGGCATCGCCGCTCAGCGCGGCGAGGTCGTATCGAGTCCGGCCGAAGCCGCCGAACACACCGGCAACGAGGTCGCCACTGGTGAAGTCCAGTCCGCCCAGCACGGCACGGCCGCGATAGTCGGCGGTTTCCTTGCTCTGCTCGTCGAACCGCCCGTTGACCCACCAGCGCAGGCCCTCGCCCTCGCGGTCGACGACATGCTGCGCGACCCGCTCCATCCGCGAGCGACCAGTGATCGTGGCATAGTGCGACAGCTGTGAAACCTGACGCGGCGCTTCCAGCACGGAGATCGCATATTGGGCGATGATCTGGTGCGCGGCGGTGGTCGGATGGACGCCGTCGGCAAAGGCATAGGTCAGCGGCGCAGTCGGCGACACCAGTGTGGTCGGATTACACAGCAGCGAGTTCGCCACGGTACAGGCGGTGCCGGTCACGTTGGTGAAGCCATACTCCGCTGGGCTAGCCGCGATCTCCTGGATCAAGGCGAAGGTATTGAGCGGGATGACCCGCAGTCCGGCCGCATCAATCGCCGCGAACAGCCCGGTATTGTAAGAGGTGACCAACGCCGTGCCCTGGGCCTGCGCCACAGGACCTTGTGCGATGAAGGCCGGCGCCACGCCGAAATCGGGCACGGTCGGGACCAGGATATACTCGGCGCCGGCATTGGTCAGCGTCTGGATGATGCCTACCTCCGAAGCGATCGCCGCCGGGATTACGACGGCGGGATTGGCGCCGGCGTTGGTGACGGTGAATAGGTCGTTGGCCCCGCCGAACACCGTATAAAGCGCGTTCGGGTCGGCCACTCCGCCAGTCGAGGCAAGGTAGCGGCTTAGCTGCGTCGCTAGGGATGGGATCGGCCCTAGCGCGCCGACCGTATCAACTCCGACCCGCGCGCCGCCGGCGGCGTAGTTGGTGCCGGTTTGGCCATTGCCGTTAGGGTCAGATGCTGTGCCATAATAATCGGCCAGGATCTGCGCGTATACATCGCCGGGATTGGTGGTGAACTGGCCGGTGATGTCCCGCACGTTCGCCGGCAGCAACGGTCGGAAGAAACCCGCGTCGGTCAGGCTGTCGCCGAAGAAGATCGTCTGGCTGTACGTGTCGGCCGCGGCGGCCGGAGCCGCGATGAAGGCCGAAGCGAACAGGGCGCCGCGCAGCGCGCGAAGTGGCTTGAACATTGGACGAGATCCCCCCTCGGGACTGAAAGACAATAACGACAGCGTTCCACGCGACAGTGCTGGTGGCAAGGCGGCGCACGTGCCGTGCCGCGATCGCTCACCGAGCGTTGCTCTTCGGTGACGGTAAGCTAACGGCGGCGGGCGAGGGCGGCCGCAGCTTCGCCGACCAGTTCGGCGATGATCGCGGCCGTGGGTTCTTCCCGAGTGACCATGCCGACCGATTGGCCGGCCATCACGCTGCCGTTCTCGACATCGCCGTCGATCACGGCCCGGCGGAGCGCGCCGGCCCAATAATGCTCGATCTGCAGCTGCGCCTCCGCCATCTCCAGCCGCTGGCCGTCGAGGTGCTCGGCGATTTCCCGCTGCTTGGCGGCGAAGCGCTCCGTCTCCTTGTTCTTGAGCGCGCGGACCGGGATCACGGGCAGGCGGGGATCGAGCTGCACGCTGGGCACTGCATCGCGGGCCGACGCGCGGATGAAAGCGCGCTTGAAGTTCGGGTGCGCAATGCTCTCCGTCGCGCAGACGAAGCGGGTGCCGAGCTGCACGCCGGCCGCGCCCATCTCCAGATAGGCCGCGATCGCCTGGCCCCGCTCGATGCCGCCGGCGATGAATACCGGGATCTGCTCACAGATATGCGGCAATATCTCTTGGGCCAGCACGCTGGTCGAGACCGGGCCGATGTGCCCGCCGGCCTCCATCCCCTCGATCACGATGGCGTCCGCACCCGATCGCATCAGCTTCTTGGCCAGGCTCAGCGCCGGCGCAAACGCGATCAGCTTGGCACCGGTGCCCTTGATCCGCTCGATCGCTCCACCTGGCGGCAGGCCGCCCGCCAGCACGACGTGGGTGACGCCGTGCTTGGCGCAGACCTCGATCAGCTCCGACAGCTGTGGGTGCATGGTGATCAGGTTGACCCCGAACGGCTTGTCCGTGCGCGCCCTGGTTTCGCGGATCTCGGTGTCGAGCAGCTCCGGGTTCATCGCTCCGCAGGCG
>CADCWB010000006.1 GCA_902806295.1 uncultured Sphingomonas sp.
CGAGCGCGTGCACCCCAGCATCGGTCCGGCCGGCGGCGTGAGCGGTGACGCTTTCCCCGGTCATCGCTCCGGCGGCGCGTTCGAGCGCAGCTTGGACCGTTGGGCCATGATCCTGCCGCTGCCAGCCCAAGAACGGACCGCCATCCCATTCCACGATCAGCTTCCAGCGCGTCACGCCAGCACGGCGCGTGGCGGGACGGAAAAGCCGCGCAGCAGTTCGGACGGACTCATCGGCCCACGTCCTGCCCGCTGCACCAGTGTCGGCCGGAACGCGCCTTCGGCACAGGCAATGGTCAGATCGTGATCGAGCACTTCGCCCGCCGCACCGGAGCCATCGGCCAGCTCGCCGACCAGCAGCTTGATCCGCTCGGCACCGGCCTCGAACCACGCGCCCGGTGAGGGAGCGAAAGCCCGGACCTGACGCTCGACCTGAACGGCGGACGCGCTCCAGTCGATTCGCGTTTCCTCTTTCTGGATCTTCCCGGCGTAGGTGACACCTTCCGCTGGCTGCACTTGGGGCGGCGCGTTCGCCGGATCGGCGAGATAGTCGAGCATGAGCCGCGCGCCGAGTGCCGCCAGATCCGTCGTCAGCTCGCCGCCGTTGCGGTGCCCGATCGGCAGCTCGGCCCACATCAGCATCGGACCGGTATCGAGACCCGCTTCCATCTGCATGATGGTGACACCGGTCACCTCATCGCCGGCGAGAATGGCGCGGTGAATGGGCGCCGCGCCGCGCCAGCGCGGAAGCAGCGAGGCATGGACATTCACGCACCCCCGCTTCGGAGCATCCAGAACCGGTTGGGGCAGGATCAGACCATAGGCGGCGACCACCGCGACATCCGCTTCAAGCGCGGCAAAGGCCTGCTGCTCCGCCGGATCGCGCAGCCGGACAGGGGTGCGGACCGCAAGGCCAAGCTGTTCCGCGCGCTGCTGCACCGGCGTCGCCTGCAGCTTCTTGCCTCGCTGCGCCGGGCGCGGCGGTTGGCAGTAGACGGCGGCGACCTCGTGCCCAGCCCCGACCAGCGCTTCCAGCGTCGGCACCGCAAACGAAGGCGATCCCATGAAAATGACCCGCATGGCCGCGCCTATGGCTTAGCAGAGCGAGAATTCCTATCTGCTGTTCGCATGGCGTCGCAGGAAATCGAAGCATTGGCCGGAGCCTTGGCCCGCCTGCCTGGCCTTGGCCCACGCTCCGCCCGCCGCGCCGTGCTGCACCTGATGAAGAAGCGCGAGAGCGCGCTGACGCCGCTTCTCAGCGCCCTGCAGACCGTCGCGGAGCGGCTCAGCACCTGCTCGACCTGCGGGAACGTCGATACGGCCGATCCTTGCACCATCTGCCGCGACCAACGGCGCGACGAGCGCAGCCTGTGCGTGGTGGAGGAGGTGTCGGACCTGTGGGCGTTGGACCGCTCGCGCTTGTTCCCGGGACGCTACCATGTGCTGGGCGGGCGCTTGTCCGCGCTGGAGGGAGTGCGGCCGGAGGATTTGTCGATTGACGGTCTGGTCCGGCGGGTGTCGGCCGGCGGCATCGACGAAGTCGTGCTCGCCATGAACGCGACGCTGGAGGGCCAGACGACGGCGCATTATCTGGCCGAGCGGCTGGAGAAATATCCGGTCCGGCTGACCCAATTGGCGCATGGTCTGCCAGTCGGCGGCGAACTCGACTACCTCGACGAAGGTACGCTGGCGCAGGCGCTGCGGGCCCGGCGTCCGGTTGCTTGATCAATAGGACTTCGGCTGCCACCAGCGGCGACGCTCTTTCCCATCGTTGGCTGGCACCTTGAGGATGCAGGATCGACTGCATTCGTCACGACCGCGACCATCGGGACCATTCGCCGCCCGGCCGCTTGATGTGGCGGGACCGGATCGACTAGGCCGCGCGTCATGTCCTTGCTCCCGATTATCGAAGTCCCCGACTCCATGCTACGCGCCCAGTCTGCTCCGATTGAGCGGGTGGACGAGGAGCTGGAGCGGCTGATCACCAGCATGTTCGAGACCATGTACGAAGCCCCTGGCATCGGCCTTGCCGCCGTCCAAGTGGCCGTGCCTCGGCGCCTGATGGTGATCGACCTGCAAGACCCTGAGGAGGTGGGCGAGGGCGAGGAAGAGGGCCCACCGGTCAGACGGCCGCACGTCTTTATCAATCCCGAAATCCTGCATCGCTCCGATGCACGCAAGAGCTACAATGAAGGCTGTCTGTCGATCCCGGAGCAATATGCCGAGATCGAGCGTCCGGATCTCGTCCGGTTGCGCTGGCTAGACCGCTCCGGCACGCCACAGGAGGGCGAGTTCGACGGGCTCATGTCGGTCTGCATCCAGCATGAGATCGACCACCTCGATGGGGTATTGTTCATCGATTATCTGTCGCGACTGAAGCGCGACATGATGGTCAAGAAGGTGGTGAAAGCCCGCAAGGACCGCGACCAGGCCGCGGTCCTCTAGCAAGCGTCAGGCCAGCGATTGGGCGGCGTTGCGGCAGTCGGCGGCGCACTCGCGGCAGATCTGGGCGCATAGTTTGCAATGCTCGTGCTCGTGCCGCTCGCATTCCGCCGCGCACTGCTCGCACATGCGAGCGCATAGCTCGAGCAACTCACGCAGAATCAGATTGTCGTCGCCGGTGCGGCGAGTGCCGAGGCGGGCCGTGACTTCGCAGATGTCGCTGCAATCGGAGCAGAGGCGGATGCATTGGGTCATGTCATGGCCGCTCTCGGCCTGACAGGCGTCGGCGCAGGACAGGCACATCTTCGCGCAATACATCAGGTGGTGGACGGCATCGGCCAACGCCTGGTTGTGGTGCGCAGCGCTGTTGGGATGCAGCGAGATCATCTTGCGAATGGACATGAATTCTCCTCGGATCGCGTGCGGCGACTTTGGGCGCAAGGAAGCGCTTGAGCAAGCCGGGATAGGCGATTAGGGTTCGCACTTTGTTCTTGGGGGTGATGCAGGCATGGACGCGGTGCTGATCGTCGGAGCGGCCATCGTGGCGCTGATTGCGGGCGTGATGTTGGGCTGGGCCTTGGCGCGGCAATCCGAGGCCCCGCTACGGGCGGAAGCGGACGGCTTGCGCCAACGCTGTGCGACGGCGGAGCAGGAGCTGGCGGTGACCGCCGAGCGTGCGCGGCGACTGGTGCAGGCGGAAGAGATGCTCAAGGCGGTCACGGACGAGCGCGACAAGGTTCGCCAGCAGCTCGCTGGAACCGCCGAGCGTGCGGCGCGGGCCGAGCAGCTGGGTGAGCGGCTGTCGATCATTACCGGCGAGCGGGACGAGGCGCTGCGCGGCAAGGCAGCGTTGGAATCTGACGTGCGCAACTTCGACAAGCAGCTGAAGCTGCTGCAGGAATCGAAGGAGCAGCTGGTCACCCAGTTCCGCGAAGTCGGCGACAAGTTGCTGGAAAAGGCGCAAGCCGATTTCCTGGCGAAGGCCGACGATCGCCTGGCCAAGGCCGATCAAGAGCAGAATGCCAAGCTGAAGCACCTGCTGCAGCCGGTCGAGACGACGCTGAAACGCTACGAGGAAGGCCTGCAGCGGGTCGAGAAGGAGCGGGTCGATCAGTATGCCGGCCTGCGCGAGGCGGTGGAGCTGGTTCGTGCGGGGCAGGGGCAGGTGCGGGACGAGGCACGCAGGTTGGTCACGGCGCTGACCTCCTCGCCAAAGCAGCGCGGCCGCTGGGGTGAGAAGTCGCTTGAGAACGTCCTGACCCAGGCCGGGCTGGTGAAGGGGGTCGATTTTCGCCTGGAGGTGTCGGTCGAGGGCGAAGATGGCCGCTTGCGTCCCGACGCGGTGGTCAACCTGCCCGATGGCCGCAAGCTGATCATCGACGCGAAATGCTCGCTCAACGCTTATCTCGATGCCTGCGACGAGGTCGACGACGACAAACGTACCGCTAGCTTCAAGGCTCATCTGGCATCCATCCTGCGCCACGCGCAGCAGCTCGGCAGCAAGAACTATTGGGCGCAGTTCGGCGACTCGGCCGACTATGTGGTGATGTACATTCCGGGCGAGCACTTCCTGTCCGCGGCGCTGGAGCAGGACCCGGATCTTTGGGAAAAGGCGCACAAGGATCGGGTGCTGCTTGCGACACCCACCAACCTGGTCGCGATCGCGCGAACCGTGGCAAGCATGTGGAAGCAGGAGAAGCTCGCCAAGGCCGCCGAAGAGATTGCCGCACTCGGTAAGGAATTACACTCGCGGCTCGCCACCATGGCTGGGCACATCCAGCGCATGGGCAGCAACCTCGCGACCGCCAACGCGGCCTACAACCAGATGGTCGGCAGCTTCGAGAGCCAGGTGTTCAGTCAGGCGAGGCGGTTCGAGGGACTCGGCGCCGGGAGTGCCAAGGAAATCACGCCACCCCCGGTGATCGAAGCGTTGCCGCGACCGTTGACCAAGCTGCTCGGGCCAGCAGAAGGACCGATCGCGGCGGAGTAGCTGGGAGGAAGGTTGAGCGAAGACCGTCGAGCGGATCATGGCAGACGCCGAAGGGTAAGGCTGCCTGCGCGGTTGCTGAGGCTGAGGAGGTCCCCGACCACCTCCATGTCCATCGGCCGGCGGAGGACGCGGAAGCCGGCCTCCTCGAACCGCATCGGGTCGGGCGCGCCGGGCCGCGGATCGAAGCAGCCGCGTTCGGTATTGTCGCTCCCGGTCGGAACCAGCCGGCTCGCCTGCACGACAAAGCCGCCGCGCAAGTCATTGCATCCGAGATTGGCGCGCAAGCTGCCCGCCTCGAACGTGATGAGGTAGCGCGCCCTGCCGCCGGTGCCTTCACCGCCGACAGCCGTCACTTCCCAGCGAGTGCCCGCCAGCGGGACCAGCTCGGCGGCAAGCGGCGGCGTAGTCGATGGAGGATTTGGCCCTTGGAGCGTCCCGCAGCTTGCCAGCGACGCGGCCAGAGCCAGCGCTACGAGGCGCATCAATGCTGCCGCCGCAAGGCGATGGAGCCGGCGGCGTTGATCATGATCAGGCGGTCCCGGGCTGCAAAGTTGAGCTCCACCGGCTGCGCCAGAATGCGCACGGCTTGGATCTCGAAGCTCATGTCGGGACAGGCCATGCGCGTGGGGGCGAGCCGCCCGGCCGTCATGGTGGTGGCCGCGATCGAGTAGGTGCCATTGGTGCTGTTGCACCCGAAGCGCCCGCGCAGCTTGTCGCCCTCGAAAACCAGGTGAAACCGCTCGCCGCCTCCGGTTGCACGGCCGTTCACCGCCTCGACCGTCCAGCTGCTGTTGAGCAGGGTTGCCGGAGGGATGAGCTGCCCGCCGCAGCCTTCGAACGAACGGTCGTCCACGCGGAGTTGGATCTTGTCGGGGTAGATGCGGTCGCTCATGCCATCGCTGCAGCGGCTGTGGACGATGTTCACGCCGATCCGCTTGGTCTGGTAGATCTCGCCTGCAAAGCCGATGATCGGGCGCGGCCTGCGCTGGACTATTTTCACACCAGGAGCATTCGCTTCGGTGAAAACCAGCTCCCGCTCGCTGATCACCAGGCTCCAGAACGGCTCGGTCCCGAGTGCGCGGTACACGTCGTCGCTGATCGGCGAGGGCGTCGGAACGGTGGCACAGCCGGCCGCCAAAAGGGCAAGTAGCGGGGCGAAGCGGATCATGCGGTGGGCTTCTCCTGTTCGGCAGGCGCAAGATCGATGCTGCCTGCCTCACTGACAAGGCGAACATTCCCGCCCGCCTTTTCGATCCGCGGCTTAGAGCCGAGCAGCCGCTGTCCGGCTCGGTCCCACGCCTCCGCTTGTGGGCAGCCCATCAGGTTCTGCGACAGCCCGCTGGTAAGCCTGATGTGGTCCGCGTTCCGGCCGTAGCTGCCGCTGAAGACGTTGCAGCCGAATTGGCCGGTGACTTGTCCACCCTCGAATTTAAGCCACCAGCCCGTGGGTTGACGGATTGCCGCGCCGTTGATGGCAGTCACGCGAAAGCGAGTGCCCTCGATGGCGTTCGGGTCGGAGACGGTTTTCAGCCCGCCCCCAGCGC
>CADCWB010000007.1 GCA_902806295.1 uncultured Sphingomonas sp.
CGCAAGCGGGAGGGGAGGAGAATGTTCTTGGTTTCCCATTCCGGCCTGATCACCGTCATGACTCGGGCTGCCCGCAAGGCGGCGCCGCGGCTTCGCCGCGACTTCGGGGAGGTCGAGCAGCTGCAGGTCTCCAAGAAGGGGCCGGGTGACTTCGTCTCGGTGGCCGACAAGCGGGCCGAGCAGACTATCGTCGAGGAACTGCGCAACGCCCGGCCGGACTGGGGCATGCTGTTGGAGGAAGGCGGAGAAATCCAAGGCGACCCCGCCAAGCCCCGCTGGATCGTCGATCCGCTCGACGGCACCACCAACTTCCTCCACGGCATCCCGCACTTCGCCATTTCCATCGCCGTTGAGGAGAAGAAGCCAGACGGCCGCGGCGAGGTGACGCAAGGCCTGATCTACCAGCCGCTGACGGACGAGAGCTTCTGGGCTGAGAAAGGGCGCGGCGCGTGGCTGCACGACCGTCGCCTGCGGGTCTCCTCCCGCCGCTACCTGGACGAGGCGCTGATCGGCACTGGCATCCCGCACCTGGGCCGATCCGACGCGCCCCGCTGGACCCGCATCTACAATGCGCTGGCTCCGGAGGTGGCGGGCATTCGGCGGCTGGGAGCGGCGAGCCTTGACTTCGCGTGGCTTGCGGCCGGCCGGTACGATGGCTTCTGGGAAGACGACCTCGACCTATGGGACACGGCCGCGGGGACGCTGCTGGTCAAGGAAGCGGGCGGGTTCGTGTCGGACTTCCGTGGCCAGGACCGGATGGGCGAACGGCGCGAATATCTCGCGGCAAACGGCGAATTGCATAGTCGCCTGCACAAGCTGCTCGCCGGGGCTCTCCGCTAAGGGCTTCGCCCCCTTGTTTTGGCGAAGAAAAGGGCAACATCGCGCCAGCGGAGCAGTTGCTCCACAGACGGCCCTGCTCTAGAGCGCCGCCAAGCTTTTCCGGAGAGTATTCACGTGGCCGCCACCGCAGCCAGTTACCTGCCGATCCTGCTGTTCCTGGCCATTGCGCTTGGGCTCTCGGCCGCGTTTGTGTTCCTGCCGATGATCGCGGCCAAGTTCACCGGTGCGAACCGGCCCTATGCCGAGAAGCTGACCGAATATGAGTGCGGCTTTCCGGCGTTCGAGGACTCGCGTTCGCAGTTCGATGTGCGCTTCTACCTGGTTGCCATCCTGTTCATCGTGTTCGACCTGGAAGCAGCCTTTCTGTTCCCCTGGGCGGTGACGCTGGAGTTCACCGGCTGGGCCGGTTGGGGCGCCATGATGATATTTCTGGCCGAGCTGGCGCTGGGCCTGGCCTACGCCTGGAAGAAGGGTGCGCTCGAATGGGAGTGATGCTCGACCCGCTGGCCAATCCGCACCCGACGGAAGAGGAGCTGGCCCGCGCCGCCGGGCTGGTGCCGGGTTCGCCCCAGCACCAGAACCTTGAGCAGATGCGCAAGGACCTGGACGAGAAGGGCTTCCTGGTCACCTCGACGGAGGACCTGTTCAACTGGGCTCGGACCGGCTCGCTATGGTGGATGACCTTCGGGTTGGCCTGCTGCGCGGTGGAGATGATCCACGTCAACATGCCGCGCTACGATCTGGAGCGGTTCGGCGTCGCGCCGCGCGCTTCCCCGCGTCAGTCGGACGTGATGATCGTGGCCGGCACCTTGTGCAACAAGATGGCGCCCGCCCTGCGCCGGGTGTACGACCAGATGGCCGAGCCGCGCTACGTCATCTCGATGGGGTCGTGCGCCAACGGCGGCGGTTATTACCACTACAGCTATTCGGTGGTTCGCGGCTGCGACCGGATCGTGCCGGTCGACATCTATGTGCCCGGCTGCCCGCCGACGGCCGAGGCGCTGCTCTACGCCATTCTTCAGCTGCAGCGGAAGATCCGGCGCGAGGGGACGATCGAGCGTTAAGATGGCCAGCTCCGCACCACGCATGGCGTCCAACGAGGGCGTGATCGAGGCCGCGAAGGCGGTGCTCGGCGACCTGCTGGTCGATGCGCAGGAGCATGTCGACGAGGTGACGGTCACCGTTACTCGTGAAGGCGTGGCGGAGGCTTGCCGGTTGCTGCGCGACACGCCCGGGCTTGAGTACCAGCAGCTGATGGAAATCGCCGGGGTCGACTACCCCAACCGGCCGGAGCGGTTCGAGGTCAATTACCACCTGCTGTCGCTGACCAGGAACCGGCGGATCCGCATCAAGGTACTGGCCGGCGAGATGAGCCCGGTTCCGACGCTGACCCACCTGTGGCCGGTCGCCAATTGGCTCGAGCGCGAGGTGTTCGATCTCTACGGCGTTGCCTTCGCGGGTCACCCCGACCTGCGGCGGATATTGACCGATTACGGCTTCGAAGGGCATCCTTTGCGCAAGGACTTCCCGATGACCGGGCACGTCGAGATGCGCTATTCCGAGGCGGAGAAGCGAGTCGTGTATGAGCCGGTCAGCCTGGCCCAGGACTTCCGCGCCTTCGACTTCCTGACGCCTTGGAACGGGCCGGAGTATCGGCTGCCCGGCGACGAGAAGGCGGAACCGGAGTCACCCGGCGCTCCTTCCTCGGCACCCGCCACCGGTGCGGCGCCCAAGGTCGAAGCGACGACCCCGACCGAGAAGCGCGAGAACAACAAGCCCTACACGACCGATCACGAGGACCGGAAAACGACCGGGGTGAAGGAAGCCCAGGCCGAAGCGCGCAAGTCCAACGAGGATAAGGCGGCGCACGCCGGCGGAGTCGCCACCGACACGCCGGAGCCGATCCCCCACAGCCCCAATGTGACCCGCGACAGCGGGGAGGCGCAATGATGAGCAGCACCGAAGTCGATACCGTGACCGCCGATCCCGTTCGCCAGACCCGGCGGGTGGAAGTCGGCGTTCTGGGCGAGATGGGCGACCAGAGCCTCGGCGACGAAGCGATCCGCAACTACACCATCAACTTCGGCCCCCAGCATCCGGCGGCGCACGGCGTGCTGCGGCTGATCCTGGAGCTCGACGGCGAGATCGTCGAGCGGGTCGATCCGCACATCGGCCTGCTCCATCGCGGCACCGAGAAGCTGATGGAGTATAAGACCTACGCGCAGGCGATCCCGTACCTCGATCGGCTCGATTATTGCTCGCCGATGTGCATGGAGCACAGCTTCGTGCTGGCGATCGAGAAGCTGATGGGCCTCGAGATCCCGCCGCGCGCCCAGTACATCCGGGTGCTGATGGCGGAACTGACCC
>CADCWB010000008.1 GCA_902806295.1 uncultured Sphingomonas sp.
GCAGCGGCGGCAATCAGTCGCGCCCGGCGCCCGCCGCGTTCGACAGCGACCTGGACGACGACGTCCCGTTTTGATTCGTCATCCCGGCGCAGGCCGGGATCACAGTCCGTCAGGATGCGAGGGCGACAGAGGTCCCGGCCTCCGCCGGGATGACGCTAATCCATCTTTCCCTTCAGCGCCGCCAGCGCCGCGAACGGACCTGCCTGCTCCTCGCTGAGCACCCCCGCCTCCCGCAATGCCTCGTCGGCGGCAGGGCTGCGGGGGTAGGGATCGAGCGCTAGCGCCAGCGTATCGGCCAGCGCGGTGCCCAGATCGACGCTCTGGCCATCGTGAAAAACGACGTCGCAGTCCTGTTCGCTCAGCTCAATCTCTGAATCGGGATCGGCCGCGGGCTCGGGCACGAACAACAGCTTGAATGCTTCATCAACGCTGGCCGGCACGGGGTCGCCGGTCGCAATGCAGCTCTGCTCCAGCTGCGCCTTGATCCGTCCATCGGCAACGACCCGCTCGCCCTCTCGCAACAGCACGACATGAGCATCGAAGCGGGCCAGGGTCGGCAGCCGCAGCCGGGCAGCGATCGCGGCTCGCTCGCCCTCGTCCGCCGACAGGTCGATCCGCTCGCCATCGCGAATTTGCTGCAGGTTCAGCCGGTGGGCGAACTCGCTCACGGCAGCGTTCCGTTGATCAGCGCCTCGTCGCCGCGCGCCTCCAGCGCCGACCAGAATAGTCGCAGCTGCCGTTCAACGTAGTCCCGCGCTTCGGCGGGCACCTCGGCTTCGCGATAGACGCTGCGGCCGGTGACCGCTTCCCAGCTCTCGGTTCCTTCGACAGCGCGGCGCCACGCGCCCACGCGGCCGCCCAGCGCGCCGACCAGGCTGCCGACTTTCTTGCCCATCGCCGGGTCGCCTGTGCCGAGCTGGCGCAGTTCCGCGTCCATGTCGCCAACAAAGCATTCGGCCAGACTTACGCTGGCGAAGCGCGCCTGTTCGCCGCCGTTCTCGAGCCGCACATCGACCAGTGCGATCAAGGTCGCCAACATAGCGAAGCGACCTTCCAGCGTGTCGGGCACCGATCCGTCCAGATACCAGTGCGGCTGGCGAGCACGCGCGACGATCTGTTCGTAGAGCGGCTGCGCCACTCGCTCCTCGCGCCTGAACAACCGCATCAGCGATGCCATACTCATCCTCCGTTCAGGCCGGCCGCCTCATTGGGCGCCTCTCTTGCGCCAGGGGGCACGTCGCGGATATTGAGCCCCGGTCGATGCGGCGCAAGGGCGCAGACGCAAGGGCCCGGCAGGAGTATCAAGGTTAATGACCCCTCGTTTCCCCAAGGTCGCGGTTCTCGCCGCCACCGCCGCGCTGCTCGCCGGTTGCTCAGGCTACCGGGAAAAGCGCGGTTATGTGATGGACCAGGAACTGGCGTCCGCCGTCCAGGTCGGCGTCGACAACAAGGAGTCGGTGACACGGACCCTTGGTCGCCCGACCTTCACCGGCCAGTTCGATCCCAACGAGTGGTATTACGTGAGCCGCAACACAAACGCGATCGCCTTCCGGCTGCCGCGGGTGACGGATCAGACTGTGATGCGGGTGCGGTTCGACCAAGCCGGTAACGTCGCCTCGGTAGATCGCACCGGTAAGGAGCTCGTCGCGTCGATTGATCCTTACGGCAAGAGCACGCCAACGCTCGGCCGCAACAGGAGCTTCTTCGAGGAAATCTTCGGCAATATCGGCGTCGTCAACAGCGGCGGTTTGCCGGGCGCCTCCGCCCCACCGCGATAAGCCGCTACCCGGCGGCAGCCTTTTGCCTTAGGCCGGAGCGCATGACGGCGCATCCGGACGGCATGACCTATGCCGACTATCTCCAGCTCGACACCTTGCTGTCGGCTCAAGCCCCTTTGTCGACCTTGCATGACGAAATGCTGTTCATCGTCATCCACCAGACCAAGGAGCTGTGGCTGAAGCAGATGCTGCACGAGGTTGGGCTGGCGATGACCCTTGTTGGAGCCGACCGCTTCGCGGAAGCTTACAAGGCGCTGGCACGGGTCAGTCGGATCCAGTCGGTTATGACGCTCAGCTGGGATGTGCTCGCCACGCTTACTCCGGTCGATTACGGTCGTTTTCGCGACGTGCTGGGCACTTCGTCGGGCTTCCAGTCGGCGCAGTTCCGTGAACTGGAGTATCGCCTGGGCATCAAGGATCCGCGCTTTCTCGACTACCACGAGGGTGGCACCGCCGGTCACGCCCGCCTCAAGCGGGCGATGGACGAGCCCAGCCTGTGGGACATGGCCGATGCGGCGCGGCAGCGTGCCGGAGCGGACAGCTGGCTGAGCGTGTATCGCGACGCCGACCGCTGGTTCGAGCTGTATCAGCTGGCCGAGAAGCTGATCGACGTCGACGACGCGCTCGCCGGTTGGCGTCACAAGCATGTGCTGACGGTGGAGCGGATCATCGGCGGCAAGACTGGAACGGGCGGATCGGCCGGGGTGAAATACCTTGAATCCACGCTGACTAAGCGCGCCTTTCCGGAGCTCTGGTCCCTGCGCACCCAGCTGTGAGCTTCAAGCGCCTGTTCTCCCGCTCGCTCGGTGCCGCGCCCTGACGGCTGCACATGGCGGCGCACAGTCACCACCTCTGGCCCGACGCCAGTTTCGCCGGGCAGATCGAATGCTGGCAGGATGCCGCCCGGCTGGCGGATGCCAAATGGGACCGGGTGATGGGCGAGGTCTGGCCAGAGGCGCAGCGGCACGTGGCCGAGGAGCTGGGCACCGGCCGGCCCGACGCGATCGTGTTCGCCGCGAACACGCATGACTTTCTCATCCGCGTCGCTGCCGCTTGCCCGCGCCGACCCGGCCGGCCGCTGCGTATTCTGACCACCGACGGCGAGTTCCACAGCGCTAGGCGGCAGTTCGCCCGCTGGGTCGAAAGCGGCGAGATCGACCAGACGATCATCGCCGCCGAACCGTTCGACAGCCTGGCGGAGCGGTTCCTGCAAGCCGCACAGGCCGGTGAGCACGACCTGATCCTGGTCAGCCAGCTGTTGTTCGGCACGGGGCAGGTCTTCGCCGCCGTGGCCGAGCTCGCCGACCTGGCCGATCCTAACGGGCCGTGGGTCGTGATCGACGGCTATCATAGCTTCATGGCGCTGGAGACGCCCCTGCCAGCGCCTCTGGCGAAGCGCGTCTTCTTCCTTGCCGGCGGTTACAAATACGCCATGGCGGGGGAGGGCATCGGGCTGATGCACTGTGCGCCGGGCTTTGGGCCAAGGCCGCCGATCACCGGCTGGTATGCGGAATTCGAGGACTTGAGCTTGCCGCCGGAGCAGGTCGGTTATGCGCCGGATGCTATGCGTTTCATGGGCGCGACGTTCGATCCCTCGGCCCTGTATCGCTGGAACGCCATCCGCGGCATGCTGGCGGATGAAGGGCTGACCACGGCGGCGATCAACGCGCGAGTGGCGCAGCTGCAGTCCCAGCTGATCGCCGCCATCAAGACCAGCCCGTTGTCGGAGGCGGAACTGCTCAATCCGCTCACCGGCGGACCGCACGCGCGCTTCCTGGCCTTTCGCCACCCGCAAGCGGCTGCGTGGCAGCAGGCGCTCAAGGAGCGTAATTGCATCACGGATGTGCGCGGCAACGTGCTGCGGGTCGGGCTCGGCCTCTACCATGACGAGGCGGACGTAGCGGCGTTCGCCCGTTTGGCGGAGCAGTTGCCACTCAGCGCCGCCTGAGCCCGTCCCGCAACAGAGTATTGACGGCGCTAGCGACCTGTTCGGCGTCCTCGTCGCCCCACACCCCGAAGCGCAGGCCCAGGAACACGTTGGCTCCCATCAGAGCCCAAGCCTGAACTTCGCGCTCTAGCGGATCGGAAGCATCGCGGAAGTCCTCCGCACCCTTCGTCAGGCGACCGGCGATGCGATCGGCCGTGCTCTGATAATGCCGGCGGAAGCCTTCGGGATCGACGAACTCCGCTTCATCGATAATTCGATAGACCTGCTTGTTGCGGCGAACGAAGCGCAGGAACTCCGCCAAGGCGCGCCGCTCGCCGTCGAACGCGTCGGTGGCGCCGTCCAGCGCTGGTGCGACGGCCAGGCGCACTTTCTCCGACATGTCGGAGACCAGAGCGCGAAACACCGCCTCCTTGCTGTCGAAGTAGGTGTAGAAAGTACCCAGCGCGACCTTGGCGCGGCTAGTGATGCCGACGATGGAGCTGTCGGCGAAACCCTTGTCACCGAACTCCTGCAGCGCCGCGTCGAGGATCTTGCGCAGCGTCCGTTCCCCGCGCGCGGTGCGCGGCGCCTTGCCGTCGCTCGCCCCGCTACGGGGGTGTTGAGCGACGACTCTCGCCGGTTCTTGTGTGCTGCTTTCGCTCATCCGCCCCTCAAACCGCCGTCCCCATTCACTCCTGCTTGCAAAGCAAGTTGAAAGGCGGTTCAACTTTCAGTATCGAATCAGTCATGGAGGCGCAACCACCGGGTCCGGTCGGTTCGCATGAGGGGGAAATCTGATGATGAATCGTCTGTATATGCGTGGCACTCTGCTCGGAACGGTGGCGGTCGCGGCGCTCGGCGCAGCCCCGGTCCAGGCGCAGGAGGCTCTCCCTGCCCAGCCGGAAACCACGGCAGAAGCCGGACAAGCCGACGAACAGACGCAAGATCAACCCGCCACCTCCGTCGACACGGAAGTCGTCGTGACCGCTCGCCGGCGACTGGAATCGCTGCAGGACGTGCCGATCGCCGTTACTGCCTACTCGGGCGAGCAGCTGGCGCGGCAGGGCGCGCTCGACATCACCGATATTGGCGACACGACCCCTAACGTCACGCTGGAGACCAGCCGCGGGACCAATACCACGCTGACCGCCTTCATCCGTGGCGTGGGGCAGCAGGACCCGGTGGCCGGCTTCGAACAGGGCGTCGGACTTTATCTCGACGACGTCTACCTCAACCGACCGCAGGGTGCCTTGCTCGATATCTACGACGTCGAGCGGATCGAAGTGCTGCGCGGGCCGCAGGGTACTCTCTACGGCCGCAACACGATCGGCGGTGCGGTGAAATATGTGACGCGCCGCCTTCCCGATGTGCCGTCACTGCGCGCCAATGCGAACATCGGCACCTACAAGCAGTTCGACCTGGTGCTCAGTGCCTCTGCTCCCCTTACCGAAGGACTGAAGCTCGGCGCGGCCGTCGCGCGTATCTCGCGCGACGGCTTCGGCAAGAATCTCACGACCGGCAAGGAGAACTATAACAAGGAGATCGTCGCTACCCGCGGCACGCTCGAGTTCGACCGGGTGGAGAACCTCTTCGTTCGCATATCGGGCGACTACACCTGGGACACCAGCGACCCGCGCGGTGGGCATCGGCTGATCCCCGGCCTCTTGAGCGGTGCGCCGGTGCTGAGTGATGAGTTCGACAGCCGCGGTGGATTGGTCACGCCGACTCAGAGCGTTCGCGGCGGCGGCGTCACTGGGCTGGTGGAGTTCGGCGTTGCGGACGGCTTCAAGCTCCGCTCGATCACCGCTTATCGCAAGGACCGGAGCAAGACTCCGATCGACTTCGACGCGCTGCCGGCGGCGGATGTCGACGTTCCGGCGATCTACCGCAACAAGCAGTTCAGTCAGGAAGTTCAGCTGCTGGTCGAGCGTGGCCCGCTTAATGGCCTGATCGGGGCCTATTACCTGAACGCCAATTCCAACAACATCTTCGATGTCGTTCTGGCCACCACCAACCCAGTCGCCCTGCCAGGCCTGACGGCCTCGACCTTCGGCGATGTGGATACCAAGACCTGGGCGATCTTCGGCGACTTCAGCTTCGACGTGACTGACCAATTGTCGCTCTCGGTCGGCGGCCGCTACACCAACGACAAGCGTTCCGCCGTGGTATTCCGCCGCAACCTGCTGTTCGGCGCCTCGCCCGAGCTTGGCGGCACTCCGGTCGGCGGCCTGTTCCCGAACGGGCGCCAGTTCCTTGCCGCGACCTCTGACTTCGAAGGCTCCGAGACCTTCAAGGAGTTCACGCCGCGGGCGTCGGTCACCTTCAAGCCGGACGACAACAACACGGTCTACGCGAGCTACGCCAAGGGCTTCAAAGGCGGTGGCTTCGACCCGCGCGGACTTTCCACCGCGGCGCCGGACTTAGATGCGGACGGCACCCGCGAGCCGGACGAGATCTTCGATTACTTCCTGTTCGAGCCGGAAAAGGTCACCAGCTACGAAGTCGGCTACAAGGCAGCCCTGTTCGATCGCCGGGTCAACGTCGAGATCGCCGCCTTCCTGGCCAACTATAAGGACGTGCAGGTCCCGGGCTCCGCCGGCGCAGTGATCAATGGCGTGCCCACCTTTGTCGGGGTCACCACCAACGCGGGCAAGGCCAGGTTCAAAGGCATTGAGTTCGAAGGCAACGCTAGCCTCGCCCGCGACTTTGCCGGTCCCCGCTCCCGACTCGATCTCGCCGCCACCGTCGGCTACATCGATGCGGAGTATCGGGAGTTCATCACCAACGTCGCGGCGTTCGACGAGAACGGCAACCCGGTTCCGACCTCGCGCGCCCAGCCCATCGACGTGGCCAAGTTCCGCGAGATCCAGAACACGCCCAAGTGGACGACATCGGCCACACTTGATCTTGCGCTGCCCATCGGTGACGGGCTGCTCAACGCCAACACAACCGCTTCCTACCGCAGCAAGACCTATCAGTTCGAAACGCCGAGCCCGTTCCTGGATCAGAAGGGCTACACGCTGATCGATGCGAACCTGGTCTACCGCTTCGGTCAGGGCAATCGGTTCAGCGTCGGCCTGCACGGCAAGAACCTCACCGACAAGCGCTACATCACGTCGGGCTATCAGTTCCTGAACGTGAACCCGGTTACCGGTCAGCCGATCCTGTCAGCGGCGCCATTCCTGGGTACCGGTGCCGCCGCTGTCCCCAACCCGAACTTCGCGGTCCCGGGCATCGCTCCGTCGCTCGGCCGCGAGGGGGTCGTTACCGCTTACTACGGCAGCCCACGGCAGCTCTGGGTGTCGCTGGGCATGAAGTTCTAGGACTGGTGAACATGGGGCGCTTGGCAAGTCAGGCGCCCCGTGCCACCCCCATGAACATGCAGCCCGACGCCAATGCGGTGATCCGCAACCGAACGCTGGTGATGATCTTCCTGGTCATCGGCTACACGCTGAACTTTATCGACCGGCAGATCATCGGCATTCTCGCTGAGCCGATCAAACTCGACCTCGGCCTCACCGATGCGCAGCTCGGCTGGATGGGCGGCACGGCTTTTGCACTGTTCTACACGCTGCTCGCCATTCCGTTGGCGATGCTGGCCGACCGGAAGGATCGCAGCTGGATCATCTCGATCGGCCTGTTCTTCTGGAGCCTGATGACGGCCGTCTGCGGCCTGGCGACTGGTTTCTGGCAGCTGTTCCTTGCCCGCATGGGCGTCGGCGTGGGGGAGGCGGCCGGTGTCGCCCCTGCTTACTCGCTGATCAGCGATCTCTACCCGGCTCAGCAGCGCGCGCGAGCGCTGGCGATCTTTTCGCTCGGCATTCCCTTCGGATCGGCATTAGGAGTGCTGTTCGGCGGGCTGCTTGCGGCACAAGTCGACTGGCGCTTCGCCTTCATCGCGATCGGCTTCGCGGGCGTGCTATTCGCCCCTCTGTTCAAATGGGTGGTCCGGGATCCTGGCCACGGCCGATCTGACGAAGGCCCGCGCGGCGCGGCGCCGACGCTTGGCGCCGTGTTCCGCCTCTTGGCACGCAAGCCGAGCTTCTGGTTCCTGAGCTTCGGGGCCGGCACTGCCAGTCTGGTGTCGTACGGCCTTGCCTTCTGGATCCCAAGCTTTCTCGCCCGCAGCTATGGGCTGGAGTTGGTCGACCGGTCGCTGATCTATGCTGCCATTGCCGGTTTCGGGGGAGCAGCGGGCATCTGGTTCGGCGGCGTTGCCGGTGACCGGTTGGGCAATGCGCGGGTCGCTGGCTACGCGATGGTCCCGGCAGTGGCCTTCACCATCACGCTGCCTGCTTACCTGCTCGCCTTCTCGACCGGCTCGCTGCTGCTCTCGTCGTTCCTCTTCCTGGTGCCAACGGCTTTGGGGCTCGTCTGGTTGGGTCCGGTGGTCACTGCGATCACTCGGCTAGTGCCGCCCGAGATGCGCGCGACTGCCTCCGCCCTGTTCCTATTCATCAATAACCTGGTCGGGCTTGGGTTGGGGACGATGGTGATCGGGACGATCTCGGATGCGCTCACGGCCACTTACGGCGAGGAAGCACTGCGCTACTCGGCGATGGCGACTACCCTGCTCTATGCCCTGGCCGCCTTGTTGATGCTGCTTGCGTCGCGCCGGCTTGCGCGGGATGTCGCCGCCTGAACCGGAGCTGCTTTCCGCAGAAATCTGGCGTTCACGCTAGCACGGTCAACCGGTCTGCAAGCCGGACCGCAGCCGGAACGAGCCGGCCAGCGAGCCGTTGAACTGCTCCGAAAGGGGTTTCTCCATGCGTTACATATTGTTGGTAGCCAGTGTCGCGGCCATGGCGATCGCTGCTCCCGCGGCGGCTCAGAAGGGGGGTAACGGCGGCGGTAAGGGCGGAGGCGGCGGCAAGCCGGCCAAGGTCGAGCGCGGTGGTGGCGGCGGCGGCGGTGGTCAGCAGGCTCGCGCTCAGCAGCGTGGCAGCGGCGGGGGCGAGTTCCGCCAGCGCGGTCCCGAGCGCCGCGAGGCTCGCGGCCAGGCTCAGCGGGGTCCGGAGCGGCGACAAGCCCGCACCGAGCGTGTCCGTGGCCCTGAAAAGCGCCAGGTTCGGGTAGAGCGAGTGCGCGGTCCCGAGCGGCGCGAGGCCCGGGTGGAACGCTCGCGCGGCAACGATCGTGTAAGGGCCGAGCGCCCCGTTCGTGAGGCGCGCGTCGACCGGGTGCGGGAGCGTGAGGTCGTCAGGCTCGACCGTCGCGAGGACACCCGGCAGAACGACTATTCGCTACGCTATGCCGATAACGGCCGCACCCGCGGACGGACCGACGGCTGCCCACCGGGTCTGGCCGCCAAGAACAACGGCTGCCTGCCGCCGGGCCAGGCCAAGCAGTTCATCGGTCACGCCCTACCGGTGGCTTATGCAAGCAGCCTGCTGCCGGCGACCTACCGCACCTACTATCCTGACTCGGACGATTATTATTATCGGGAAGGCGACGGCCTGATCTACCGGGTCGCCCGATCCACGGGGCTGGTCGACGGCTACTCCCCGCTGTGGGGCTACGGGGCCGACTACACTCCGGACTATTACTATCCGGGCGAAGCCTTTCCGGTCGATTATGTTAGCTTCTACAACGTGCCGGAGCCCTACCAGCGCTACTACCAGGACGAGGCCGACTGGATGTATCGCTATGGTGACGGCGGCATCTATAGGGTGAACCGCGACAATGGGCTGGTCGACGGCATCGTTGCTCTGCTCGCTGGCGACCTCGCCGTCGGGCAACAGTTGCCGGCCGGATACGACGTGTACAATGTCCCCTACGGCTATCGGGACGAGTATTACGACC
>CADCWB010000009.1 GCA_902806295.1 uncultured Sphingomonas sp.
GGCATGACCATGAAGAAGACCATGATCAGCCCGTGGGCGGTGATCAGCACGTTCCAATGGTGCAGCGCTTCGTCGAAGTTGGCGCTGCCCGCCCCAATCGGCCAGGCCTTGGTCAGGATCTGAATGCCCGGCTCGGCCAACTCCGCCCGCATGATGCCCGAAAAGGCGCCGCCGACGATCCCCGCGATGATGGCAAAGATCAGGTAAAGGGTGCCGATGTCCTTGTGGTTGGTCGACATGAACCAGCGGGCGAAGAAGCCCGGCTTGTGGTCCGCGTCATGATGATGGGCGTCATGGCTCTCGTGAGCCTGGAGCGGAAGGGAGTCTGCGGTGGTGGCCATGGTGTTGCTGGTCCGCTCTATCGCTTAGTTGCTGCTGCCCGTGGCGCGGTTGGCCACGTTCGGAGTTCCATTGCCCGCCGCTGCCGGCGGAGCGCTGGCGGCCGTGTTGTCGGCCGCAGGGGCAGGCGCCGCACCGGCCGTGACGTTGGTCGGGGTCACGGTGGTTGCCGCCGTGCTGTCGGCCGTGGGAGCGGGCCGTGCACCTGGCATGGTGCCACCCTTGCTCGCGACCCATTCCGCATAGCGCTGTGGGGTCACGACCTCGATCGCGATCGGCATGTAGGCGTGGCGCGCCCCGCAAAGCTCGGAGCATTGGCCGAAATAGACGCCTGGCCGATCGACCTTGGCCCAGGTCTCGTTGAGAATGCCCGGGTTGGCGTCGATCTTGGTCCAGAAGGCTGGCATCGCGAAGCTGTGGATGACGTCGTTGGACGTGACGATGAACTTCACGACCTTGCCGGCCGGGATCACCATCCGCTCATCGGCGGCGAGCAGGCGCGGGCCATCGCGGTCGGTGCGGAAACGGGCACCGGCGGCAACCTCGCCCTTTTCCTTGAGCATGTTGGAGACGATCTCGAACCCGCCGTTATCGGGGTATTGGTAGGTCCAATACCATTGGTTGCCGATCACCTTGATGGTGAGATCGGCCGGCGGCGGGCTGTACTGGTGACGAATGAGGCGGATCGACGGAATCGCGATCGCGACCAGGATCAGCACCGGGACCAGCGTCCAGACCACCTCAACGAAGGTGTTGTGGCTGGTGCGCGAGGGCGTCGGGTGGGCTCCGCGGCGATAGCGGATCATGGTGTAGCCAAGCAGGCCGAGCACGAACAGGCTGATCAGCGCGCACAGCAGCAGCAGCCAATTATTGTGAAAGGCCGCGCCTTCGACCCCGATCGGCGTGAACTGATCCTGCGTGCCCATTCGGCCGTCGGGCATGCCGACGCCCGGTGTCGGCGCGGCATATTCGAACGCCGGTCCAGCCGGAGCCGCGCCCGGAGCTGCGGGCGCGACCGCACTCGCACCGGGGGTCGGATCGGTGACCGCGCCAGGGGCGGTGGTATTCGGTTGCGCGTTGGCGGGAGCCGCAGTCGTGGTGGTAACGCTGGTACGGCTGCCTTGGGCGCCAGCTTCCGGCGGCGTCTGGGCGCTTAAGGGAGTGAGCCCGGCCGCGGCCAGGGCGATAACCCATCCGGAAAACTTCATTTCAACCCCGAAACAGCTTAGAAACAAGGGCAAGCTTAGTTGTGCACGCCCGAAAGTGGCGGCCTTATAGGAGCGGACCGTCGCTCTCTCAAGCGCTTGTCTTCGCTCGCCGGCAGGACGGTTGAAGGCGCCCGCTGCCGAGCTTATCAGAGTATGGGACCAGGGTAGATCAGTTGCAATGACGAACGAAGAAGTGCTGGCCGAATTCCGAGCCGCGGAGGCCCTGCTCGAGGGACACTTCGTTCTGTCGTCCGGCCTGCGCAGTTCGCGATATCTCCAGTGTGCCCGAGTATTGATGGACCCCCGCCGAGCCGAGCGCCTGGCTCAGGCGCTGGCCGACCGCTTGCCGGCCGGCATACGGGATTTGGTGCAGGTGGTGGTTTCCCCGGCGATGGGCGGGGTGATCATCGGCCATGAAATGGGTCGCGCGCTTGGAGTGCCGGCAATCTTTGTCGAACGACCAACCGGCACGTTTGAGCTTCGCCGCGGCTTTCGCCTTGAACGCGGCCAAAGGGTCTTGCTGGTGGAGGACGTGGTCACGACAGGGCTGTCCAGCCGTGAAGCGATCGAGGCCGTGAAGCAAGCCGGCGCGATGGTAATCGGGGCAGCCGCCCTGGTGGACCGATCCAACGGCTCGGCCGAGCTAGGCGTGCCGTTCACCCCGCTGATCCGGCTCGATGTTCCAACCTACCAACCTGACTCACTTCCCAGCGAGTTGGCCGCGCTGCCGGCAATAAAGCCGGGAAGCCGGGTAGCTGCTTGAGCGGGTCGGCATCCCCCGGCTCAGGTGGTCAGCTGCGCCTCGGTGTCAACATCGATCATGTCGCCACCATCCGCAATGCGCGGGGCGGCGACTTCCCGGATCCGGTCCGAGCAGCGCACCTCGCGGCGGACGCTGGAGCGGACGGGATAACCGCGCACCTGCGGGAGGACCGCCGCCATATCACCGACCGCGATCTCGAGCGCATGATGGGCGAGATCCGCCTGCCGTTGAACCTGGAGATGGCGGCCACCGACGAGATGCTGGCCATCGCGCTCCGGCATCGTCCGCACGCTGCCTGCATCGTCCCGGAAAAGAGGGAGGAACGGACCACCGAAGGCGGGCTGGATGCGGCGGGGCAGGCGAACAGCCTGAAGCGCTTCGTCGACCAGCTATGCGCGGCGAACATCCGCGTCAGCCTGTTCATCGAGCCGAACCCGCAGCAGATCGAGGCGGCGGTCCGACTGGGTGCCCCGGTCGTGGAGCTGCATACCGGACGCTATGCGCACTTAAGCGGTAAGGAGCAGACATTGGAGCTGCAGCGGCTTGCCGACGCCGCCGCGCTCGCCGCCAAGAACGGCATCGAGCCGCATGCGGGGCACGGCCTCACCTATGACAATGTCGTGCCGGTAGCCGCCATTCCGCAGCTGCGGGAGCTTAACATCGGCCATTTCCTGATCGGTGAGGCGATCTTCACGGGCTTGGATGCGAGCGTCCTCCGCATGCGCGAGCTGATGGATTCGGCACGGTGACGGCTCGCCTCTTCCTTGCCGCTCGCCTGATAACCTTTGCAGCGGCTCTCTGGATTGTCGCTGCAATCATATGGGGATTGTGGCGCCGCACTGACGGTATCGCTCCACCACGCGAGGCCGTATGGCTGCTCATCGCTGGAGCTGGAACCCACGTGGTCCTTCAGCTAGCATGCAGAAGGTCAGCATGATCGTCGGTCTCGGCTCCGACCTGTGCAACATCGAGCGCATCCAGAACTCGCTGGAGCGCTTCGGCGACCGCTTCCTCCAGCGCGTGTTCACCTCAGCCGAGCAGGCCAAGGCAGCCCGGCGGCCGTTCACCGCCGCGGGCACGCTGGCCAAGCGCTTTGCCGCCAAGGAAGCTTTCAGCAAGGCGGTTGGCACCGGCTTCAAACGCGGCGTCTTCATGAAGGATATCGGAGTCGTTAATCTGCCATCGGGTAAGCCGACCCTGGCACTGACCGGGGGTGCGCGAGCGAGGCTTGACGCGCTTACGCCTGCGGGCCACGCCATGGAGGTCCACCTGACCATGACCGACGATCACCCTTGGGCGCAGGCGTTCGTGATCCTTGAAGCCCGCATGCTGGAGAGCTGATTGCCCGACAAGTCGATGACCGTGGACCCGCAGATCGGGCCGCCGACTGACGCGCCGTCCACGATCGCTGCGCCCCAAGAGGGTTCGGCGCTGTGGCGGGAGATCAAGGGCCTGTTTTGGGTCCTGCTGGCCGTGTTGCTGTTCCACAGCTTCGTCGCCAAGCCCTTCTACATCCCGTCAGAGTCGATGATGCCGGCCCTGCTCAAGGGCGATCGGCTGGTGGTCAGCAAATACCCCTACGGCTGGTCGTGGGTCAGTCCGAGCTTTCATCTCGCACCGAAAATGGACGGGCGCCTGTTCGGGCGCATGCCGACGCCCGGCGACATCGTGATCGTCACCCCGCCGGGCGCGCGGGAGGATTATATCAAGCGGGTCGTCGCGGTCCCGGGCGACACCGTGGCGGTCAAGGCTGGCAGACTGGTCCTGAACGGCCGCGAGGTGCAGCGTGAAATACGCGCGGCCGCCATGGTTCCGGTCGACGCCAACGCGCCCTGCGGCATCGAGTTCGCCGGCTTTCAGGTTCAGGCCGTGGGTGGCAAGCGCTACTGCCGCCTGCCGATCGTGCGCGAAACGCTGCCCAACGGCGCGAGCTACGACACGATCGACCTCGGCAGCAGCCCCGGCGACGATTACGCCCCGGTCACGGTTCCGGCCGACCACGTCTTCCTGATGGGCGACAATCGCGACCGCAGTGCCGACAGCCGCTTCGCCGCAGGCGAGCTGGAGCATGGACTGGGCGGACCCGTGCCATGGGAGAACATCGGCGGACGCGCCGAGTTTATCACCTTCAGCCTGGACGGCATGACGCAGCTGCTGAACCCGGTCAGCTGGTTTGAGGCCTTGCGCGGAGGGCGGGCCGGGACAAGCCTGCGCGCGCAGCGGCAGGACTGAGCTTGGCATGAGCGAACCGCGGCGGCATGTGGAACAGCCCGGCCCCGCGGAGTTTCGCGATCCGCTGATCCAGACCGAGCTAAAGCGGGCATCGGTCTGGTTTGGACTGGCGCTGGCGATCGTCGGAATCATCTTCCTCGCCGAGCCGCTGCTGCTGATCATCGGCGGACTGGTGTTCGCAGTGCTGCTGGATGGCGGATCGCGGTTGCTGGGCCGCTTGCTGCCGGTCGGACGCGGCTGGCGCATCCTGCTGGTGCTGATCGTGGGCCTCGGGTTTGTCGGCTGGTTGCTCTACTATGCGGGGACCACCTTTGCGGCCCAATTCGAGGCGCTGCGAACGACCGTGGAAGCCCAAGCCACCCGAGCGCTCGCTTGGGCTTCCGATCATGGACTGGTCCGCGAAGGCAGCCCCGATGCGCTGGCCGGGCAGGTTCTGGGGTCGGTTGGTCGGCTGACCTCGGCGCTCGGCAGTGCATTGGGCGTGATTACCAGTGCGCTGCTGATCTTCGTCATCGGCATCTTTCTTGCGACCGAGCCCAAGCTGTACGATCGCGGGGTCGCGTGGATGCTGCCGCTCCGCCATCGCGGGTTGTTCTACACCACCCTCGAGCGGGTAGGCTATAATCTGCGCCGGCTGCTGTTCGGCCGGCTGATCGGGATGGTATTCGAAGGCGTCTTCACCTGGATCATGCTCGCGCTTGGCGGAGTGCCGTTCGCGGCATTGCTCGGTGTGCTGACCGGAACGCTGGCCTTCATTCCCAACCTGGGCGCAATCGTCTCAGGTGTGCTGATGGTGGCGGTCGGATTTAGCGCGGGGACCAGCCAGGGGCTCTGGGCGGTCTTCGTCTACTTCGCCGTGCAGAACATCGACGGCTATCTCGTGCTGCCTTACATCGCGCGCAAGACGGTGGATTTAGCTCCGGCGGCGGTACTGGCCGCGCAGCTGATCTTCGGCGCGTTATTCGGTTTTCTGGGGCTGCTGCTGGCCGATCCGATCCTGGCCAGCATCAAGGTCATGCTGGAAGAACTCACCCGTGCTCGCGAGAGCAAGGCCGCGGAGGCCTTGGCCCCGCCGGACGAAGCTCAGAGCCCAGGTTGACCCTCCGGTCCCGGCTGCGGCGGTGCCTGCATCATCTGCGCGGCGTTGGGAACCACCTGCACCACGCTGACATCGAAATCGAGATCGGCGTTCGGTGGAATGGGTCCGCCCGCTGGGGGCGTGGCGCCATAGGCCAAGGCGGCAGGAATGCGCATCTTGTAGCGCCCACCCTTTTGCATCTTCTGCAGCGCCTCGGCGAAGCCCGGGATCACCTGGCCGGCGATCATCGGCGCCGGACCCTTGCCTTCGGTCGTGTCGAACACGGTGCCGTCGGTTAGCCGGCCCTCGTACTCGATCATCACGCCGTCGTTGGCGGTGATCTGCGGGCCCGAGCCGGCCTGAACCGTGCGGAACTGCAGCCCGCTCGGAGTCGTCTCGCCGCGCAGGGCGCCCGCTCCGAACCAGGCCAGGGCGATGCCGGCCAGCACCAACAGGATCAGTCCCGCAAAGGTGCGAATGCGCGTTGCCCGGGCCACGGGACGGAATGGAACCTGGGTCGCGCTCATCGCTGGGGATCCTCGGGGAACTTAGAAACAAAAGGCCGCCGGTAAAAGGCGGCCTCTTGGAAGAGCAGAAGCTTAGCGGGCGCCTTCGCGCTCGACGCGCTTGCGCTCCAGCTTGCGAGCGCGGCGAATGGCGGCCGCCCGCTCCCGAGCGCGCTTCTCGGACGGCTTCTCGTAATGACGGCGAAGCTTCATCTCACGATACACGCCTTCACGCTGCAGCTTCTTCTTGAGCGCCCGCAGCGCTTGATCGACGTTGTTGTCGCGAACGATGATTTGCATAAAAGCCGTCCAACTCCTTGTCTCTGCATGCCGCCCAAAGCGACGTCAGCGGCAGCGCGAGGTCACAGGCCGACCGACCCGCACCACACCGCCAATGAATATTGTCCGCCGCAAGCAAGCCCGCGTCGGCGAGGGGCCCATATCAGCGCTGTTGCCCCACTTCAAGCTCCGAGACTCGGCCGGCCGTGCGACGAATGGTGGGCTGGGCAGGGTGGGGCGCTCGTTACGGCGATCTAGGTTATCGGCGGTTAACCCTTTGAAGTGTATAAGAACCTTTCTACCAACGGAGGGTCATGAATGAGCGTCGATCGTCGCGAGATGTTGCGTTGGGGTGCCATTGGCGGAGGAGCCGCAATGCTCTCGAACGCCGCTCCGGCTGGTCTGCCTGCCGTTGTGTTCGCGCCGCCGCCGCCAGTTCGGCCGGCGATTCCGCCCGTGCCGGCCGCTCCGGCGAGCCCGCTAGGCGTGAACCCGCAGCTGTTCGCGCGTGCCAAGGCCGCGTTGGAGCAGCACAATCGCCGAGGCGCGGTTCGCTATCGCGATTCGATCGGCATCGTGGACTTTTCCATGGCCAGCCGTGAAAGCCGCTTCCACGTCGTCGATCTGGCGAACGGCCGGACCGAAAGCCATCTAGTGGCCCATGGTCGCGGCTCGGACCGCGCGCACTCGGGCTGGCTGGAGCAGTTCTCCAACGACTTTGGCAGCCTGGCCACGTCGAACGGAGCTTATGCCACCGCCGACTACTACCACGGCAAGTACGGCCTTTCGATGAAGCTGCACGGCCTCGACTGGAGCAACAACAACGCGTTGGATCGCGCGATCGTGGTTCACCAGGCCTGGTACGCCGAGCCCGACATGATCCCGCAACACGGCAAGCTCGGCCGGTCGGAGGGGTGTTTCGCCTTCTGCCAGAAGAGCCATTATGAAGTGATGCAGCGCTTGGGCGGTGGCCGCATGATCTTCGCCGACAAGGTCGCCTGATTCAGGCTCCGCGCAATCAGAAGATAGAGAAAGGCCCGGCGCGAACCGGGCCTTTTTACTTGGCGGCCGTCTTGGTCGCCGGAGCGGCGGTCTTGAGTCCGCCATCGCGGTCGGTCAGCGCCGCCAGCACTCGGCCATCGCGCTTGTAGAGGTCGTTATACTGAGTGAGGCTGCCGTCGGTCAGCGCCGCGGTGCTGAAGTAGACGATATAGACCGGCACCGGCTTGACGAAGTTCGCCTGCACCGTCTTCCCGCTGGCGAGCACCTCGTCGATCTTCGCCCGATCATATTCACCGGCATCGTCGCTCAGCAGTTCGGCCGCGAGATCCAGGATATGCTCGGTACGAATGCAGCCATGGCTTAGGAAGCGAGCCTGTGCATCGAACAGCCCGCGATTGTTGGTGTCGTGCAGATAGATCGCATGCGGGTTCTGCATGACGAACTTGATCTTGCCGAGCGCGTTGGCCGGTCCGGGAGGCTGCCGCCAGCGCTGAACGCGTCCGTCCTTGCCGCGCACGGCGACATAGCCGCCCTTGCCGGCGACGCTCGCCGACAGGCTCTGCGGCACTTCCCACCAAGGGTTAAGGATCACGCCGGTGGCATTCACCGACAACTGCGGCGTCGGGGTCTTCAGCGCCCCAGCGATCGCGCGGCGCTTCCAGCGCGTTTGGCTGTTCTCAACCAAAGTCGCGGCCTGACCAGGGACGTTGACGATGATGTAGCGGGAGCCGAGGTCCCGCGGCAACCAGCGCCAGCGGTCCATATTGAGCCGAATCTTGTTGATCGCGCCCGTGTCCGTCGGCTTGGCCACGCTAAGCGCATTCTTCAGCGACCAATACTGCGGATGGGTCGGCAACAGGCTGTTGAGCGTCTCGGCGACCCGCATGGTGCCCACCGCCCGCATCAAGAGCTGCTGAGCGCGATCCCCCTCCAGATCCTTGTCCACGACATACCATTGATGCCGCGCAGCGCCTCGGACATGACCCAAGGCCAGATCCCGCGCCAGCCGATTGAAGCTGTCCGTCGCCGCGCGTGCGATCGTCATCGGATCGCCGCCACGTAGCGCCAGTTCGAGCCGGTCCGCGTCATAGTCGCGCGGATCGAGCCCGTCGCGTCCGACCTGGCGAATGTAGCCAAGCAATTCGTTTGCAGCATCGAGTTGCCACGACGGGGGCGGGAGCTCGACCGGAACGGGCGGCACTGGCGCAACTGCAAGCGGGTCCGGTTGCGGCGCAATCGCGGCGGGTGCCGGCTGAGCAGTTTGCGCCGCCAGCACGGCGGACGGGACAACCGCGGCCGAGGCCAGCAGAGGCAAAAGGAAATCGCGCGCGTTCATGGCACCCCAACCCGTTGGTTCGACACGGCAATGGACCCAAGCGACCACTCCGTTTGACGTCTATGCTCACTCACTCCAATACACCTGATGAATGGTGGTCGCCAAGTGTCGTCAGGCCACACACGCGCCCCTAACCGTTGCTTAAGCGCTGCCGCTTACGATCGTGGGCGGTAAGGGGAACCAACGATGTCGAGGGGCGCTAAGGCCGCGCTGGCCAATGTGTTTCAGGATGAAAATGCCTGGCACGGCGGCGGCTGGGAGATTGGCCAGGTTATGATCAACGCCCGCATCGAGAGTCATGGCGAGGCCAGCGACCGGCGGCGGGCCGAGCGTGAGCCGGTCGACGTCGATGCGCGTCTGCGTGAGTTGGGCAGCGGGGGCTGCGAGGCCAAGGTACTGAACATCTCGGCAACCGGCTTCATGGCCGAAACCGCGGCGGAGTTCAGCGTCGGCGCCCGCGTATGGCTGATCTTGCCCGGCCGCGAACGAGCCAACGCCGTGATTCGCTGGATCGAGGGCGACCGGATTGGCGCGGAATTCGCCGAGCCGACCGACACCGCTGGCCTGCTCGCCCGCTAAGGCCTCTTCGGGCGAGCCAGGGCGCGCTGCACCGTGGGCAGGATGCCGGTGACGATCCGTTTGACCCCCTCGAAGTTAGGATGAACTCCGTCGTGCAGTAGCAGTCTTCTATTCAGCACGACGCCCTGCAAGAAAAAGGGATAGAGCGGCGCATCATATTTCTGGGCGAGCTTAGGAAAGATGCCCTCGAAGCGGCTGCGGTAATCTGCCGGCAGGTTGGGCGGGGCCAGCATGCCCGCAACCAGCACGGGGATGCCGCGCTTGTCGAGTTCGGCCAGGATCGCGTTGAGATTGTCTTCGGTCACCTTCGGATCGACCCCGCGAAGCATGTCGTTGGCGCCCAGTTCCACAATGGCGAGATCGGGGGTGCGCTTGAGGTCGCCGAGCGTCCAGCCCAGCCGCGCCCGCCCGCCCGACGTGGTGTCCCCTGACACTCCGGCATCATGGACGGTGGCCTTGATCCCATGCCGGCGCAACGCCGCCTGCAGTTGTGGCGCGAAGCCGAGGCCGCGGCCAAGGCCGTAGCCGGCCGTCAAACTGTCGCCGAAGGCAAGAATATAGGGCTCGTCCACTCCGGACTGGGCGGCGGCGGGGACGGCCAAGGTGGCGGCAAGAGCCGCAGCAGCGAATTTCAGGAACATATACCGTCATCTAGGCCGTTGCCGCCCGGCTTCAATGTCCCTAGCTCCACCGGCACATGGCCCACCCCCTTATTGAGCTTTCCGACATTCAGCTGACCCTCGGCTCCGGCGCCGCCCGCACCGAGATCCTGCGCGGCATCGATTTCCGTCTCGACGAAGGCGAGAGTGTCGCGATCCTGGGCGCATCCGGATCCGGCAAGAGCAGCCTCATGGCGGTTATCTCCGGCCTTGAGCGTGCAACGAGTGGGTCGGCCCGGGTGCTCGGACAAGATGTGAGCGCTTTGGGTGAGGATGAGCTGGCGCGGCTGCGCGGGCGCGGGATCGGCGTGGTCCTGCAGGCCTTTCACCTGCTGCCGACGATGACGGCCTCCGAGAATGTCATGGTACCGATGGAGTTGGCGGGCCTGCCAGATCCGCGCAGCCGGGCCGAAGCGGAGCTACGCGCCGTTGGTCTCGGCGAGCGCCTGACCCACTATCCGGCGCAGTTGTCCGGCGGTGAGCAGCAGCGGGTGGCCATCGCTCGTGCCACGGCACCCGCGCCGCGCCTTTTGTTGGCCGATGAGCCCACCGGCAATCTGGACGGAGTGACCGGGGCCGGGATCGTCGACCTGCTGTTCGAGCGCGGTCAGGCGACGGGAGCGGGCCTATTGGTCATCACCCATGATCCGGCCGTGGCCGAACGAGCTGGACGAATCGTACGGATCGCCGACGGCCGGATCGCCGGCTGATGAAAGCGTGGGCGCTGGCCCGGCGCGATTTGCGCGGCGGAGTTGGCGGCCTGTGGCTGCTGCTAGTCTGCCTGACGATTGCGGTCGGTGGACTGGCGGCGGTGACCAGCGTCGCGTCTTCGATCCGTTCGACCATCGATGCCAACGGGCGCGAACTACTAGGTGCCGACTTGGTGCTCAGCACGGCTCAGCGATCCGCCGAACCGGCCGAGCGGGCGGCGATGGCCGAACTCGGCCGCGTCTCCGAGAGCCTCACGCTCCGGTCCAACATCATGACGGCGGGCGGCAGCGCGCTGGTGGAACTGTCCGGCGTCGACGCAGGCTGGCCGCCGGCCGGCAGCGTCAAGTTCCTGGCTGGGCGCACGCCGAACGCGGGCGAGGCGGCGATTGGGCGTGAGCTGGCCGAGCGGTTCAACCTGAAGCTCGGGTCAACAGTCCGGCTGGGATTCGGCGACTTTCGGGTGAGCGGGATCATTCGGGAGCTTCCAGCTGTCAGTGGCTTCGCTCTTGCGCCGCCCGTGCTCGTCAGCCGGGCAAGCTTGGCAGCCACCGGCCTCGTCCAGCCGGGCAGCCTTTACACCAGCAGCTACCGCATCCTGCTGCCTCCAACTGCCAACGGCGTGGAGGTCGGCAAGGCCTTTCAGCGGCGTTTCCCCGATGGCGGTTGGCGTGCGCTCGAGAAGGGTGATGCTGCCGCGGGCACGAGGCGGTTTGTCGACCGGGTCGGGCAATTGCTGTTGCTAATCGCGCTTGGTGCGCTCGGCATCGGCAGCATCGGGATCGCCAGCGCGGCCTCGGCCTTTGCGGCGTCCAGGCAGCGCACGGTGGCGATCCTGAAGATCCATGGAGCAAGACGGCGCGATCTGGCGCTCATGCTCGGCATCGCCGTGGCCCTGCTGAGCGCGGCCGCCATCCTGTTCGGGTTGGTGCTGGGGGCCATTGCTCCGGCCCTGGTCGGCCGGGCGGCCGCGGGGCTGTTGCCGGTGCAGCCGGACCCGTCGGTGCAATGGGGCGCGCTCGGCCTTGCAGCCTTGTTCGGGGTGCTGATCACGATCGCCGCCGCCTGGGTGCCGGTGACGCGCGCGATCACCGAGCGCCCCGCGACCGTGCTGCGCGGCGACGTGGGAGAGATCGGGGGTCCGCGTTGGCGAGCGTTGCCGGTGCCGTTCATCGCGGCCCTGGCTGCGGCAGGCTTGGCGCTGTGGGTGTCGAGCGATCGCCAACTGACCCTCTATGCCATGGCAGGCGCCCTCGTCCTCGCTGCGGCATTCACCTTGCTCGGCTGGCTGGTCGGGCGGGCGGGCCGATCGCTGGCCGGGCGGGGCGGACCGATCACCCGGCTCGGGATCGCGGCCCTGCACCGTCCGGGCGCTGCCACCGTGCGGCTGAGCGTGGCGCTCGGGCTTGGCTTGTCGCTGCTGGTGGCGTTGTCCGGAATCGGCTCCAGCATCTCGGCCGAACTGACCGGAAGCGTACCGCGAAAGGCGCCGGCCTTGTTCATGCTCGATATCCCGGCTGCCGAGCAAGCTCGCTTCCGTTCGCTGGCGCAGCAGGCGTCGCCTGGAGCCGAGCTGCGGCTGGTGCCGTCCTTGCGGGGGCCAGTGACGGCGCTCAACGGGCAGCCGGTCAGCGCGATGCGGGCGATCCCCGAAGGCGCCTGGATCCTGCGGGGCGACCGTGGGCTGACCTTTGCGCGTAACCTGCCGGAGGCCAATCGAGTGGTCGCCGGCCGCTGGTGGCCAGCCGATTACGCCGGACCGCCGCTCATCTCGCTCGATATCGAAGCGGCCCAGGCGTTGGGGCTCGAGGTCGGCGACCGGATGACGGTGGCGGTGCTCGGCCGGCCGATCGAGGCGCGGATTGCCAACCTGCGCAGCATCGATTGGCGGAGCCTAGGCTTCAACTTCGCCATCATCTTCGCGCCGGGCGCGTTGGAGAGCGCACCTTATACCATGATGGCTACCCTCGCTCCGGACGCCGGCCGTTCCACCCTGCCGTTCGAGCGGGCACTCGCGCGCGAGCTGCCGATGGTCAGCGTGATCCGGGTCGGCGAGGTGATCCAGCGGGTCGGCGCGATCCTGACCGCCATGAACGCGGCCATCACCCTGGCAACGGCAATTGCGATCCTGATCGGCGTCGCGGTGCTGGCCGGCGCAGTGGCGGCAACCCGGGCCAAGCGCACGCGGGAGAGCATCCTGCTAAAGCTGGTCGGGGCGACCCGTGGTCAGGTGCTCCGCGCGCAGCTGATCGAGTTCTTTGCCATGGCGGGAGCGATCGCGCTGGCGGCCTTCGCCTTTGGTGCGCTGGCCGCCTGGGCAACGGTGACCCAGCTGTTCGAATTGCCATTTCGACCCGACTGGGTAGGCCTCGTAGCGCTGCCGCTAATCGGGATCGGCGTTGCGGTGCTGACCGCCGTCCTGGCTGCCCTGCCCGCCTTGGCGGCACGACCGGCGGCGGCCTTGCGCAGCATGTAAGCTGCTGTTCGGCAAGCAAAGGGATGAAACCTTCTCGGCGGATAACACGTTGACGTCGCCGAAAGGATTTCTTGCATGTCGAATTTCCCGAGCCTTGGCGACCTTGGCCTGAAGCATGATCCGGCCGGCCGGGGCTATCATGCGGTTTACCGTGAACATGAGGTCAATCATTGCCCTGGGTGCGGCCGGACCCACTGGCTGATCGGCCGGGTTTCCGCCGAGTGCGCCTTTTGTGCCACGGCCCTGCCGCTGGCCGAAGCCAGCATGCGGCACCACAATGCGCCGGTGACCATTCAGCATCGCAACCGGAATAATCAAGATCGCGCCTGGGCGGCGTAACGACACTCTCCCCCCGGCCTAATCGAAGTCGCTTGGCCGCGGAGCACGCGGCGGCGCGCTAGCCGGCTGGGGAGACTAATCCCGAATAGGGGTCTTTAGGGCGCCGGTGTCCGACGGATGGGCACCGGCGCATTGCATAGATCGACGCCGCCGGCCGCCACCCGGTAAAAATCGTCCTGCCGGTTCGCCCGCGTGCGGACGTAGGCGGCGAAACTTGCGCTGGTCTCGTCCATATATTGGAAGCTCGGCCGCTCGGCTGCCGGCAGCGCGGAGGCAAGGCGCACCGCCAAGATCCGCTTGGCCACCGTGCCCTCCTTATAAAAACCGAGCGCCTCCGTCCCCCGTGGCAGGGCCGAAAGCTGCTCGATCCCCTCGATCACGCGCCCGACGATGGCGATGTTGCGGTCGAGTTGGCGCGGGCCGTGCCCGATAACGGCGTAGAGTTCGCCGCCCATGCCCGTGTCCGGCGCAAGATCGCGGCCGACTCCAACTGTTCCGTAGCAATGAGTGAGGCTGACCTGCCCGTCGCGATACTGGGCCACCGCCCAGCCCCGGCTGTGCCCTGTTCGGACCGCATAAGAATCCGTGTAGGCGAATGGTCTGATCGTCAGGCCGCGCGGGGAGCGGGTGTACTCGGCCGGCGGTTTGCGAACCACGGAGCCGGGCAGCGGCTTCTTGTCGTCGTTCGTGCCCCATTGCGCGACATAATTGTCCTGAACTCGGTAGACCGAAGCACCGCTCCAGTAATTGCCGCCAGCGAGCGCGCGGATATTGGCGACGTGCACCGGTGCGAAGGATGGCGCGAGCTGAATGATCGTCCGGCCGCCTCCCTGGTAATCGATCAGCAGCACGTCTTCTGCCGGAATAGTCCGCCATGCGGTGGTCGGTGCCTGGGCGACGATCTCCGAAGGTGTCAGCGGCTTGAGAGAAGCAGCCGCGAGCAGGGCGAGAGCGGATAAAGCTAGTGGCAGGCGCATGAATGACTTCCCCCGGATGACGACGGTCTCGACCCTTGCTAACGCGCCGGCATGTTCATCGCCAGACTGATGCTGCTGGGTTCGGGCGAGCTGGGCCGCGAATTCGCGATCGCCGCCAAGCGGCTCGGCTGCCAGGTGATCGCCTGCGACCGCTATGAACGGGCGCCTGCCATGCAGGTGGCGGATGCGGTCGAGGTCTTCTCCATGCTCGATGGGGCAGCGCTTCGGCGCACGGTCGAGAGGCACCGCCCAGACGTGATCGTGCCGGAGATCGAGGCGATCGATACCGCCACGCTGGCCGCACTGGAGGCGGAAGGCTGGCGGGTGGCACCTTCGGCCAGGGCGGCGCAGTTGACTATGAATCGCGACGGCATCCGCGAGTTCGCGGCTGGCGAGCTTGGGCTGGAAACCAGCCGCTATTGCTTCGCCGAGAGCCGCGCCGAAGCACTCGCGGCGGCGGAGTTCACCGGCCTGCCGTGCGTCGTGAAGCCGGTCATGTCGAGCAGCGGCAAGGGTCAGAGCACGGCCCGTACGGTCGTGGAGGTCGGCGCGGCCTACGACCATGCGGTCGCCAACATGCGTGGCGACCGGCGCCGCGTGATCGTGGAGGAGTTCATCCGCTTCGACAGCGAGATCACGCTGCTGACCGTGAGCGCGGCCGACGGAGTGCACTTCTGCGCGCCCATCGGTCATCGGCAGGAGGCGGGTGACTATCGCGAGAGTTGGCAACCAGCGGCGCTAGATAAGAGCGTGCTGCGCTCGGCCCAGGAACAGGCTGGCAGAGTCGTCCAGGCACTTGGGGGATACGGGCTCTTCGGCGTCGAGTTCTTCGTCGCCGGGCCACGGGCAATCTTCTCCGAACTAAGCCCAAGGCCGCATGACACGGGCATGGTGACGCTGATTAGCCAAAGCCCGAATGAATTCGAACTTCATTTGCGCGCGATCCTGGGACTGCCGGTGGCGCCAATCACCCTGGCAGGACCATCCGCCTCGGCGGTGATCCTGGCCGATCGCGAGTCGGAGCGGTTCCGCTTCGAGGGAGTTGGCGCTGCATTGGAGTTGTCGTGCGCGGAGCAGCCGGTCGAGCTGCGCTTGTTCGGCAAGCCGAGAACCCTGAAGAACCGCCGCATGGGAGTGGCACTTGCGCGGGCGGCGACGGTTGAGGATGCAAAGCGCCGAGCGGTTGAAGCGGCGCGGCGCGTCGCCATTCGCTATGAAGACTGAGCTTGGAGGTCGGCATGAGGAAGTTGGTCAGTCTAATGCTGGCGGTCGCGCTTGGCGGTTGCGGCGGCGGTGATAGCAGCAGGACCGACAACGGAGCGGCGGTCAGTGTGCCGCAGGAGCGGCAGATCGCTGTACGGAGTGCAGAGCAGGATCGATTGCACCAGCTTGACGAGATGGGCCGCAACATCGGGCTGAAGCGAGCTATTCAGGACAGCGGCCTACGGTGCCGTCGGGTGCTCAAATCCGGCTATGTTCAAGAGCATAACAAACTGTCGATGTGGACGGCGAGCTGCGACGACCGCCGGAATTGGGGCATCTTCGTCGGGGCCGATGGGAGCGCTCAGGTGCGTCCGTGCGCGGAGATGAAGCAGCTCGGCCTCCCCGAGTGCCGCATCGCGGCCGATCCGACCGGCCGCACTGCGCGCGCCGCCGCCCAAGGTGCCCAGACGCCGCCGCAATGAAAAAGCCGCGGGAGCGACCCCGCGGCTTTGTCGATCGTCTGGCCAGCAACTGGTTAGTCGCAGCGCCGGCTTTCCTTATATTCGCCTTGCGCCGTTTTCTCTTTAACCGTCACGCAGTTGCCCTGGCGAGTTTCCTCCCGCCAGCTACCATCCGGGTTTGCAATCCGATTGCCGGGCTTGGGCACCCGCTGGCCATTCTTGATATCGTAGTTGAAGCCTCGGGGCGTTTGCTGGTTCTGCGCCAGAGCCGCGGACGCACCCCCACCGGCGACGAGCGCCAACGCGGCGACCGACATGAGGCTATGGGCTAACGTCTTCATCGTGCACTCCTGTATCAGGGTGCATATAGGTCAGCAGATATTAACCGCTAGTGGACGGCGAACCGTTTTCCAGCAGCGGTGAACTGAACTTGGCGCCTCTGAGAGGCCCAGCTTGCTTAACCCTGACGCGCCTTGAAGCGGCGGTTGGTCTTGTTGATGACGTAGGTGCGGCCACGCCGACGGATCACCCGGCAGTCCCGGTGACGGTCCTTGAGCGACTTGAGAGAATTACGAATCTTCATGGCCGGTGACCGCCCGTTTCTTCAATTTGTTGGCTGATGCCCGAAAGCTTCGGCGCGCCCCTATGTGAGGGCAGCGCCCGAGTCAAGGTTGTCGCCCTATCTGGCGACCTTCGGCTGCGCCGGGGCGAACGTCTCGCCGAAGTAGCTGCCCTGGTACCAGCGCGGACGTTGCGGGTCGTCAGCCAGGCGGCTGGCGATGCGATAGTTCAGCTCGGCATAACGCGCGGCCTGATCCCACAGGATCGGTTGGGTGAGATCATCGTCCACGTCGTGGTACCGAGTGGCGAAGAACTGGTCCCAGATCGGCTTGCCGCCGCCGCCATAGCCGGTGAACAGCAGCACCGCCGGCACTCCGCGCCGTGCCAACGGGTAATGGTCGGAGCGAACGAACACCGATTGCTCCGGCATGGGATCGGGCGATACCCCGATGTTCATGGTTGCGCCTGCAGCCGCGACCGTCCGAGCCACCGTGCTGTGAGGTGCGCCAAAGGCAACGACGTCACGGAAACGATACAGCGGCACCGGCATGTCGAGGTCCACGGCAGCAGCGACACTGGCGAGCGGTACGGTCGGGTGCGAAGCCCAATAGTCGGCGCCGAGCAAGCCGAGTTCCTCCGCCGTGTGGGCGATGAACAGCACCGAACGCCGGGGACGCTGGCCAGACTGGACGAAGGAACGCGCCGCTTCCAGCATGGTCGCGACGCCAGCAGCGTTGTCGAGCGCGCCATTGTAGATGCGGTCCTCACCGGCTTTGGCGTCCTCCTTGATGCTAAGGTGATCCAAGTGGCCCATCAGCAGGACATGCTCGGCCGCAAGGCTGGGATCGGAGCCCGGCAACTTGCCGATGACCGCCGGGCTGGTGAAGTCCTGCCACTTGGCCTGCGCCTTGAAGTCGATTGCCGTCGCAAGCGGGAAGCCAGGCGGGGACACACGTGCGCTCCCTGCGCGAATGCTGGCAAGCGATTGGCGCGCGCCCTGAAACAGACGTGCCGCTACGGTGTCCGATACAGCCATGCGGAACCGCAGCCCCTTCGGCGTGCTGCCCACCTCGCCGCTCGCATCAACCCAATCGACTGCGGGTCCACGGAACTGGCTTAAGCGCGGCGAGCCGCCCGCACGGCCGATCTCGATGATGCCGACCGCGCCCGCCGCAGCCGCCATCCGCGATTTCTGGGAGCCAAGGTGGGCAGCTACCTCGCTGTCCAGGCCAGCCGGCGTCCCGGCGAACACCACCACCGTCTTGCCGCGCACATCGAGACCACGGAAATCGTCCAAACGGAGCACCGGATCGGCGATGCCGTAGCCGGCGAACACTAGGTCTGACCGGATTGCTCGCTGCTGCTCCGTTAAACTTGGGCGGAGGGTGACGTCCTTGCCCCATTGCAACGGGAGGCGGCGCCCGCCCGCCAGCAGGCTGACGGCGGCCGTCCCATCGTGGGTGGCTCGGCGCAGGGGAACGCGCTGGAAGTAGCTGCCGGGGCCTTCGCCCGCCGGCTCGAGACCAATGGAGCGAAACTGGCTGGCGACATACAGTGCCGCGACCTCATGCCCACGGGTCCCAGCAGCACGGCCTTCCAGCAGGTCGTCGGCAAGGAAGCGGACGTCGGCTTGAATGCGCTGAGCCCGAGCAGCCTCGGTCGGGGCTGAAGGACCAGGCTTTGCGCCGATGGCGGCGCCGCCGATCAGGAGCAGGCCGAGCGGTGCCGGGACAATGCGTCGAAAGATCATGCTACTCCGGGCTGGTCAGCCGCTTTTCCCACGCCAAGGCGGTGGCGATGATATGTTCGATATCAGCATGCTCCGCCGTCCACCCGAGGCGTTCGACGAGCCGGCGGTTGGAAGAGATCAATTGGGCGGGGTCGCCCGCCCGGCGCGGACCCATGCGGCGCACCACAGGAGTGCCATGCACCCGATCGAGCGCGTCGAGCATCTCCAGCACCGAGAAGCCGCGGCCGTAACCGCAATTTAGGGTGAAGCTTTCAGCCGGCTCCGCGATCAACTGCTTCATCGCAGCGACATGCGCAGCGGCAAGGTCCGAGACATGGATGTAATCGCGGATGCAGGTTCCATCCGGGGTCGGGTAGTCGGTGCCGAACACGTCGACATGGTCGCGCTTGCCCACGGCGGCCTCGCAGGCGACCTTGAGCAGGTGGGTCGAGCCCTTGCCGGCCTGGCCCGAACGGCCCTGCGGATCCGCAC
>CADCWB010000010.1 GCA_902806295.1 uncultured Sphingomonas sp.
GGAAATTGCCCATCCAGTCCGGCACGCCGAAGTGACACAGGTCCACGATCGGCGTGATTTCCCGCTTTCGCAGGTCGTTGAGAGTCAGGTCGGAGAATTCCCAGTCGTACTTACCGGGCCCAAGGAACGCCTTGTGCAAGGGCGGCCCGAAGCGGAGATATTCGATCCCGATTTCCTCGACACAATCGAAGTCGTCTTTCCAGCGGCGATAATGATCGCACGCCTCCATCTGATCGACCCGAGTTCTGCCGTTGTGGATCGTCGGGATGCTGTTCTCGATCCCGGTTGCAAACATGAAATTGGCGATAACGGCCTCCGCTTACTCGCGTCGTGGTCGAAGAAGGTTCAGCCCGCAAAGGGCTGCTCGGCAATTCCGGAGACGCCAACGTCCAGCATAAACAGCCCGCCGGCGTTCGGTTGCAATCGTAGCGCCTCCGCATCGAGCCCGATGCTCGCGGAGGTCACGTACAATCTATTCAGATCTGGGCCGCCGAAGGCGACGCTGGTGGGGCGCGCAATCGGCAAGCGCCACTCGCCCAGCCGCTCACCCTCCGGGGAAACGCGCCGAACGCACCAACCGTCCCAGAACGCGAGCCACAAGCAGCCTTCCGCATCCACGGTCATCCCGTCGGGATAGCCGTCGTTCCCGCTCCAGCGAATGAACTCGCGCCGGCCGCCAGGCATGCCGTCGGGACCAACGGTGTAGGCAAAGGTCACCTGCAAGGCGCTGTCATTGGCGTACATGTACCGGCCGTCGGGGCTGAACGCCGGACCGTTGGTGACCTTGAACCCATCGTCGAAGCGGGTGCAGATCAGCGTCTTGTCGATGCGGTAGAAAGCGCCGGTCGCGTCCACCTCTTCATCGTCCATCGTGCCGGCGAAGAAGCGACCGGAGCGGTCGACCTTGCCATCGTTGAAGCGATTGGTGGGCCGGTCTTCCTCGGGATCGAACAGGATCTCGAAGCGCTCGCCCTCGACGTCGACATGGGCGATGCAGTGCTCGGTGCCGGCAATGAGCCCTCCCGCCGCACGGGGCGCCAGCGAGCCGATCCGAAACGGCGTCGGCCAGGCATCGACGGCTCCATCCTCCCGCAAACGGAAGATCAGCCGGCCCTTGATATCCAGCCAGTACAACGCTTGCTCCGCGGGCACCCAAACCGGTCCCTCGCCGAGCACGGCGTGGACGTCGGCAACTAGCGTAGCGGTCGGTTCACCGGTCATCGGCATGGGGGATAGCTTCACCGAAACATAAAAAATAGCGGAGCCATGGCGCGCGTCGTCGCTTTTGATGCAATGAGCGTCGCCATGTGGACTGAAGGCATCATCGCGGTCGACTGGGGAACCACCAATCGGCGCGCCTACCGGCTCGACCGCGCAGGGAGCTGCACGGCTGAGTTCGAAGACGACAAGGGGATCACGGGGGTTCCATCCGGCGGCTTCCCGGCCGCAGTGGCCGAGGTCCGGGAGCGGCTCGGCGACCTGCCGCTGCTGATGGCCGGGATGATCGGATCCAACCGCGGCTGGGTCGAAGCACCTTATGTGCCCTGTCCTGCCGGCCCCGACACGCTGGCCCAACGGCTGATCCACCTGCCCGAGCAACGCGCTGCCATCGTCCCTGGCCTGTCCTTTCTGGACGAACACCGCGCCGACGTCATGCGCGGAGAAGAAGTGCAGCTGTTCGGTGCGATCGCTGACGGCCTGGTCGAGCCCGATGCACTGGTCTGCCACCCAGGCACCCACAATAAGTGGGCCGAGTTGCGTTGCGGTCGGGTGGACCGATTCCGCACGATCATGACCGGCGAGCTGTTCAACCTGCTGCGTGAGGGAAGCATTCTCAGCCAGTGGCTCGGCGGCGAGGTGCTGCCGGGCGAGCCCTTCCGTGCTGGCGTGCGCCGCGGGCTGGAAGGGCTGGCGATCACCGCCGAACTGTTCTCCGTGCGCGCCGGCGTTCTTCTGGAACGACAGCGACCGGAAGGTGCCGCCGCCTTCACCAGCGGGCTGCTGATCGGCGCCGACCTGCGCGCTGGCCTAGCTGATGCAGGACAGGTTCGCGAGGTCGTCGTCATGGGCCGGCCGGAGCTGACCCGGCTTTACGCCGCCGCCCTGGCCGAGGCTGGCCGACCAGCGCGCGAGGTCGATGGTGAACGCGCCTTCCTTGCCGGCATTACTTCCATCGTGGAGCAGATCGCATGACCGCCGCCCTTGACGAGTTCCGCAGCCATTTCGCCGCTTGTCCTCTGGTCGCCATCATCCGCGGCGTTACGCCGGACGAGGTGGAGGAGATTGGGGAGGCGCTGGTTGCCGGCGGCGTGCGGATCATTGAGGTGCCGCTAAATTCGCCCGACCCGCTGCACAGCATCCGCCGCCTGGCGGACCGGCTGAAAGGACGAGCCCTGGTCGGCGCGGGCACGGTGCTGGACGAAGCGCAGGTCGGCCAGGTGGCGGAAGCCGGCGGTCAGATCGTCGTCTCGCCCAACACCAAGCCATCGGTGATCCAAGCGACAGTGATGGCCGGCATGGTCTCCAGTCCGGGCTATTTCACGTCGTCCGAGGCGATCGCTGCGCTGCAGGCGGGCGCGCACGTGCTGAAGCTGTTCCCGGCCGAAGGCGCTACCCCGGCCGTACTCAAGGCGCAGCGGGCGGTGCTGCCGAAGGACACGCCCATTCTGGCGGTCGGCGGTATCGTGCCCGACAACATGCGGGATTGGCTGGACGCCGGAGCGAACGGCTTCGGCCTCGGCGGCGGCATCTACAAGCCCGGCCAATCGGCGGCCGACACGGAAGCGAACGCTCGCGCCTACGTCGCAGGGCTGTCCGCGTGAAGCCGCTGCGCACGGCCATTATCGGCTTCGGCAAGATCGCGGCAGACCAGCACGTACCGGCGATCTCGGCCAACCCGCGGTTCGAGTTGGCAGCCAGCGTTAGCCGGCAGGGAAGCGGTCCCGCGCCCAACTTCACTAGTCACGAACAACTGCTGGCGGCCGGACTCGACCTGCACTGTGCCGCGATCACCACCCCGCCCGGGCCGCGTTACGCCATCGCCCGCGCCTGCATAGAGGCGGGACTGCACCTGCTGCTGGAGAAGCCCCCCACCGTCACGCTGGGCGAGATCGAAGAGCTCACGCGCCTCGCGGAGGCCAAGGGCACGACCCTGTTCACCAGCTGGCACGCGCAAGCCAATCCGGCGGTCACCGCCGCGGCGGCCCTGCTAGAAGGCGAGCGGATCGCCAGCATGCAGATCA
>CADCWB010000011.1 GCA_902806295.1 uncultured Sphingomonas sp.
CTCGAAGCGCGGCCTGGTCGAGCGCCGCCGCCGCAAACGGCAGCATGGCGACCGCGCCCAGGGCTGCCCGGAGCAAGGCGGTTGCTCTGTTCGCCAACGGGCGACCTCGTTGCTCGGCAAGGCGGCGACGTAACGCATCCAGAGACGCGAAGCTATCTGGCGCTCCGGGAAGCCATCTCGGCGAAACATGCTTCGGCTGCACTGCCTAGGCGGACCGACCGAGTTCAAACAGCGACGGCACGCCACGGAGGCTGGCATGGACGACAACGATCACCTCGCAGATTGTGCCATCCGCGCCCCTGGCACCAGATCCGCCTCCGGAGCGGCATCGTCATCAAGGACGCCGTCGGCGCGACCGTGCTCCTGCTGCCGTTCACCGGCCGCCTGTCCGAGGAGCGCAAGGCGCGAACCGCCGCGTACATGTTGGCGGCGGCGATCGACGATCGATCCGATCGAGATGTCCCTCATCCGCCGGCCGGGCCGGGGGAGCAGGAGGCGATCCGACCGAGGCGTCCGCTTCCCGGAGTCCTGACCTCCGGCCTCGGTCCGGCCCGTTCCGGCCGGCAAAGGGTTGATCCGGCCGGCGTCGAACGGTATGGGACTTAACCCCTTGGGGTGTCGGAGCGTAGCGCAGCCCGGTTAGCGCACTAGTCTGGGGGACTAGGGGTCGGAGGTTCAAATCCTCTCGCTCCGACCACTTAAAGCTTTTGGCGGCAAAGGGTTTTCGGAAAGTGCCGCCCGGGTTACCGCCAAGCTTATAGCGGCACAGAAGCTTATAGCGGCACAGAAGCGCCGGAAACGGCACCGAGCCGCACCGAAGCACCCACGATTTTACCCACGCGTAATCCGCGGAGGATCTCGGCCCCAGCACTCCCCTTGGCCTCAAGCCGCGTCTTCGGGCTCGGGCCGCTGGACAAGCTGGCTTTCTCAGCCCAGACCCGCCAGCTCCTCGCGATCCACCGTACGATCGACTAGCGCGAGGGCTGCGCCGCGGTCTGCCGGTTCGGACTGCCACCTTGATCGCGACCTTTGACCAGAACTCGCAGCCGGACCTGCTCCCCCGCTCCAGGCAGTGGCCCGCCTGCTCACAGGCTATGCGGTAGGCGTTCCGACCCTCGAGAGCCATCAGGGTCACGGCCTCGTACTCGACCGCCGTCAGCCGCGTGGGCAGCGAGGCTCGGCGCCTGCGCAGCACTACGCGCAACCAGGAAAAGAAGGACCGTATGGCGTTCAGCCTTGACCGTGAGGGGAGTATCGCAGCAGCATTAGCGAACAGCAGCCGCTTGAGCAAAGGCCTGGGTGGTCGTGCAGAGCAGCGTGGCGAGGTCCCATTTCGATTTGGGACGGTGGAGCGTTGAGACTAAGCTTGGCTGTATGAATGTTGTCCCGATCCACCTCTGTTGTGATGTGTCCATCAGGGCACAGGTGAGCCCGTTCCCGACTGGGATTGTGTGTCAAAGCTGTCCAAACTGGCCGAGACGTGGTGTGCTCCGCTCCCGCAACGCATCACCGGCTCACGCTTTTCGACGCGTGCGTCCTGATGGGATCCGATCCGATGAAGACCGAACGGCGCTTCCTTATCGCTCCATCCCTCGCCCGTCTCGTTCGCCGGGACCACAGCTCCTCCGAGCGGATCGCTGAAGGCTACTTCGCGGCCCGCCCGGGCCGGACCCAACTCGTTCGCATCGAGGCGGCAAAGTGCCACCTGGTGCTGATTTCGACCGGTTCGACGGGAGCGGAAGCCGAGAACGAGACCGAGCTGCCGAGGTCGCAAGCCGAAGCGCTGTTGGAGGTCTGCGCCGGCACTGTCGGCTTTGTCCGCACGCCTGTTCGGCTGGAGAGCGGTGGTGAGGCCTATCTCGACCGTCTCGTCACGTCTGGAAGGCTTGATCTTCTCACGATCGCGTTCGACAGCCCGAGCGAGGCTCAGGGGTTCTCCGCTCCGGCTTGGTTTGGGCGCGAGGTGAGCGAGGAGCCTGCCTACGAGAAGCGCTCAATTGCTCTGGAGGGACTGCCGTCGGGTGAGCAAGTGCCGCTCTCGGGCGCCATGCTGGACGCCTATCTGGATGCCAGCGAGAGCCGCATGAGGGCAGACCGTCTACTGTCTCGTGCGGATCAAGCTCCTGCGGATCAAGCGATTTCCCGACCAACGAGCACATCTGGGACCAGCCCAGTCGAGCCGTCAGCTGATCCCGACCAGAGCGAGGCGGCACATGCGACGCCCGCTCAGGCCAGGCCAGTTGGAGGTGATCGCTTGAACGGCATGGCTGCGGTTCTTGCCCGAACCGTCAGAACGCCGAACGAAAGTACGCACCTGGAGCGCCCGTCCGTGTCCGCCTCCGAGCGGCTCGGCTGGCGCGCCAAGCAATCCGAGCAGCAAGCCTGAGAGCGACCCCCGATCCGCTCAGGCGTCGAGAGCCTCGCGCTCGGCTGCATGCAGCCTGAGTGGAGGCCCGCCACGTCGGGTCCGGACAAGTAGGTCAGGTTCTCCGCTCAGGACTGCGTCGAACAGGTCGTCGTCGGCCATGGATAGCGCGTGGCGGAGGTCGATCAGAGCGGAGTACTCCGCATTCGAGCGCAGCCACCTGCTGCCACGCGCTGCTCCCAGCAGCGGCTCTCTTCACCTTGCCGCGCTCCTCGATGGCGTCGGCCAGAACCTTCCGCGCGCTCAGCCGACGGCTCCGCTGCTCCTCCGTCCACAGCGCCATGGACAGCCTCTTTGGTGAATGAACTCGAGTCGCAGCTCGGCAACGCTGACGGCCGATCAGATCGAGGCCCTGACCGCACGGCTTGCCCGCCTGGATCGTGAGATCGTCGCCCAAGCACGCCAGGACGGCGATCTACGGCGCCTGACGACAGTTCCCGGCATTGGCCCGATCTCGGCGGCTTCGCTCAAGGCCCTCGTTCCCGATCCCACCGGGTTTGTCTCCGGGCGACACTTTGCGGCTTGGCTCGGGTTGACGCCACGACCGCATTCCAGCGGCGGCAGGGAGCGTCTGGGTCGGATCTCGAAGATGGGCCATCCGACGCTGCGCACCCTGCTCATCCTCGGGGCCACAACCGTGTTGCGGCACGCGCGCAACGGGGGCAAAGCCTCGGCTTGGGTGGCAGCGATCTTGGCGCGCAGGCCGC
>CADCWB010000012.1 GCA_902806295.1 uncultured Sphingomonas sp.
CAACAGAGGGTTTTCGGCCTCCGGCAAATCGCGCTGTGTGGCCATTAACGTAGGTTAGGACGTAGACGCGGCAGCGTCCAACGCTAATGTCTGCTTTCCACCCAAAGCAGACATCCCAGCCTAAACTCAGTCCCGCAGCAATTCGTTGATGCTGGTCTTGCTCCGCGTCCGCTCGTCCACCCGCTTGACGATCACGGCACACGCCAGGCCGGGGCCGCCGTCCTTGCTTGGAAGCACGCCCGGCACCACGACGGAGTAGGCCGGCACCCGGCCGTAGATCACCTCGCCGCTCGCCCGGTCGACGATCTTGGTGCTGGCGCCCAGGAACACGCCCATCGAGATGACCGCGCCCTGCTCGACCACAACGCCCTCGGCCACTTCCGAACGGGCGCCAATGAAGCAATCGTCCTCAATGATCACTGGCCCCGCCTGTAGCGGCTCGAGCACGCCGCCGATGCCGGTGCCGCCGGAGATATGGACGTTCTTGCCGATCTGGGCGCAGCTGCCGACCGTCGCCCAGGTGTCGACCATCGTGCCTTCGCCGACGCGTGCGCCGATATTAACGAAGCTCGGCATCAGCACCGCGCCGGGCGCGATGAAGGCGCCGCGGCGGACGATCGCGCCCGGCACCGCGCGGAAGCCGGCGCCCGTGAACTCGGCCGCGGTCCACCCGGCGAACTTGCTCGGCACCTTGTCCCACCATTGCGCGCCGCCCGGGCCGCCCGCGATCAGCTCCATCGGAGCCAAACGGAAGCTGAGCAGCACGGCCTTCTTGAGCCACTGGTGCACCTGCCATTGGCCGTCGACTCGCTCGGCGATGCGCTCCTCGCCGGAGTCGAGCAGCTCCAGTGCCTGGTCGACCGCGTCGCGCACTTCGCCACTGGTGTCCTGGCCGATGTCGTCGCGGGCTTCCCAGGCGGTGTCGATGACGGGTTGCAGCTCGCTCAATCGTCTTCTCCCAACAAGTCGTCCAGCCATTCGCCAACGTCGGCGATCGTCAAATCGATATGGCCCGGATCGGCATCGTGGTTGCCGCGCTCCGACCCATTATCGACCCACACGGTGACCATGCCCAGCGCCTTGGCCGGCCGCAGGTTCTGGGCCATGTCCTCGATTAGACAGGCGTGGGCCGGGTCGATCCCGAAATTGTCGCACAACAGCCGGTAGCCGTGCGGGTCGGGCTTGGGCCTGAGCTCCGACGCGTGGATGTCATGCAGATGTTCGAACTGGTCGTGAACTCCGATCCGCTCCAGCACTCGGCGAGCGTAGGGCGCATCGCCGTTGGTGAAGACGAACTTGCGGCCCGGCAGCCGGCCGAGGCCGCGGACCAGCCGCTCGTCAGGGGCGACCCGGTCGAGCGTGATGTCGTGGACGTCGGCGAGAAAGTGGTGCGGGTCGATCTCATGCTCGGCCATCAGCCCGGCGAGCGTAGTGCCATGGGCATGAAAGTGGGTCTTTTGCACGCGCCGCGCCTCCTTCGGTCCGCAGCAGAGCAGCTGCTGGATGTAGGCGCCCATGCGCTCGTCGATCAGCGCGAACAGCCCGGTCGAGGCGGGATAGAGGCAGTTATCGAGATCGAAGATCCAGTCGCGGACCCGATCAAAGGGCGGTGGCAGGATGGCCGGCATGGCCGTGCGCACTAGCCGGTTGCCGGCTGTCAGCAAAATGAAAGCTTCGGTCCGGCATAGGGAACCAGGAAAAGCTGTTGAGTTTCAGCCATTTGAGGCGAGGGCGTTGGGAATGAGCAAGGCGATTCTGACGAGCGGCACCTGCCTGATCGCCCTTTCGCTGGCCGCATGTGGCGGCGGCGGGGGAAGCAGCGCCAAGCCCGAACCGATCAATACGGCGCCAACGGCCCCGGCTCCGGTGCCGACGCCAGCACCGCCCCCTCCTCCTCCACCGCCGGCGGGACCGACAGCCACTCCGGGGCCTTATGACACGGCCGAATATCAGAACAGCGGCGCGGCCGTGCTCGGCAATGCCCTGGCAGCTTACAACAAGGGCGCGACGGGGCTCGGGGTGCGCGTCGGCGTGGTCGACAGTGGCATCAATCCCGATTTGTCCGAGTTCGTGGGCCGCATCGACACCAGCGTGTCCAAGGACGTGGCCGGTTCGCGGGGGATCAGCGACGAGGGCGGCCACGGCACCGCGGGCAGCGCGGTGATCGCCGCTAACAAGGATAACCGCTACATCCACGGCGTCGCCTTCGATGCGACCCTGCTCAACTTTCGGGCCGATCAGGTCGGCAGCTGCGCGACCGAAGACGGCTGCAAGTTCGGCGACTCGGCGATCGGCGCCGGGGTTCGCGCGGCGGTGGACGGCGGCGCCAAAGTGATCAATCTGTCGCTGGGCGGCAGCGCGCCGGGCAGCTCGCTGCTCAGCGCGTTTTCCTATGCGGTGAACAACGGGGTCGTGCTGGTGATCTCCGCCGGCAACGACGGTGAAAAGCCGGAGGGCGCAACGGCCGACGCGTTTGCCGCCGTGCCTGCCAGCTACTTCCCGGGCATGGTGATCGTTGCCGGCTCGGTCGGCACCTTCGATCGTGAAACGCGAACCGTGTCGGCAACCGACCAGCTATCGCCCTTTTCGAATCGGGCCGGGAGCTCGGCCAACAACTACCTTTCCGCGCTCGGGGCCGGGGTGAAGACCATCGACGAGACCGGCGGCAGGTTCTTCTACAGCGGGACCAGCTTCTCGGCGCCGACCATCACCGGCGCGGTGGCCCTGCTCGCGTCAGCCTTTCCGAATTTGTCCGGCGCGCAGATCGTCGACATATTGTTCAAGAGCGCCGACGACCTTGGCACTCCGGGTACCGACAGCAGCTTCGGCCGCGGCCGGCTCAACATCCAGCGGGCGTTCCAGCCGATCGGCGCCACCACCCTGGCCGACGGTAGCACGGCCGTGACCAATGCAACCGCGACCGCGCCGCCCGCCTCCGGCGATGCCACCACCGGCAAATCAATCGGCGCGATCATCCTCGATGGCTACTCCCGGGCCTTTGCCGTGGACCTGGCCCGCTCGGTCAAGAGCGCCGGCCAGGCCCAGCCGCTCGGATCGGCGCTGGCGGGCGATGTCCGTGTCGCGGGATCGGCCGCCGGCCCGGTCAGCGTGGCGATGACGGTCAGCCAGCGGCGGGGTCCGCGCCCTGCCTTCGCGCTGGAGCAGACCGGCATTGGTCCCGAGGATCTGCGCAAGTCGCGGCTGATCGCCGGCTTGATGGTCGCGCGGCTCAGCAATCGCACCGCCCTCGCGCTCGGCTTCAAGGAAGGCGCCAAGTCGATGGCGCGCCGCTTGTCGGGCATTGGCGGCGCCGGCTTCCTGGTCGCCAAGGACGTCGGAGCCGACCACGGCTTCACCTCCGACCGGGCGAGCAGCATGGCGGTGCGCCACAATCTCGGCCCGGCGTCCGTCACCTTTTCGGGTGAGACCGGCCAGGTATGGAAAGGCAAGACGCCGCAGCTGGGCTCGGTCGATGCACCCTATCGCTGGACCTCGCTGGCGGTCGATCGCAGTTTCGGCCGGACCTGGCTCTCCGCCGGCCTCGGGCGGTTGGACGAGCAGCGCACGGTGCTCGGCGGGGATTTTGTGTCCGCTCTCGGCGGCGGTGGCAGCTCTCGCAGCAGCTTCCTCGACGTGGAGGCTCGCCGCGACCTTGGGGGCGGGTTCAGCGCCGGCCTGACCGCGCGGCGTGGGTGGACCAGCTTCGCGGGAGGCAGTTTCCGCAGCGGGGCCTACGGAGTGGATGTCGCCAAGTCCGACCTGCTGGTCGGGGGCGATCGGCTGGGCTTGCGGTTCGCGCAGCCGCTGCGGATCGAGAACGGCGGGCTTAAGCTGCTGCTGCCGACCGGCTACAACTATGCCACGCAGAGCCCGACCATGAGCTGGACCGGCTATTCGCTCAGCCCCAAGGGCCGCGAGCTGGATGCCGAACTGAGCTATAGCCGCGGGCTGTGGGACGGGGCTGGCTGGATTGGCGGCAACCTGTTCGCCCGCCGCCAGCCGGGCCACTTCGCGGCGGCCGATACCGACCTGGGCGCCGCGGTTCGCTTCACCCTCGGGTTCTAAGCAGCGGAACGTCACGCTTTTGCAGCGGTTGTTCGGTTCATCTGCTGCTGACAGGGAACCGGGCTACATGGACAATAAGAACCAGGGTGGCGGCGACAAGCCCGCCTCGCCGCTGCCGCCGATCGCCAATCCGGTGGTCGAAGGCGCCAAGCC
>CADCWB010000013.1 GCA_902806295.1 uncultured Sphingomonas sp.
GTGTCGACATCGACGCGGAAGATCTGCCCCTGGTCCTTGATGTTGATCATCTTCTCGAAGCGGTTGGAGGCATGCGGCTCACCCGACTGCTCCTCCGCCAACTCCTCGGCCGCGGCCGGAGCATGCTCGACCAGCACTTCCTTCAGCCGCTCGGCTTCCATCGCGCCGCGCTTCTCGTTCAAGCGCTGTCGCACCCGCCCCATGGTAGCCGACAGCCGGCCTTCCTCGACTGGCTTCAGCAAATAATCCACGGCCTGCGCCTCGAACGCGCGTAGGGCATGATCGCCAAAGGCGGTGACGAACACGAACAAGGGCGGCTCGACCTCCATCAGCCCCTGGATCACCGAGAAGCCGTCGAAGCCCGGCATTTGGATGTCGAGAAATACCAGGTCCGGCTTGTGGGTCTTGATCGCGCGGATCGCCTCGCGGCCGTTGTTGGCGGTGGCGATCACCTCGATGTCGTCGTGAGCCTCCAGGCGCAGGCGAAGTCCCTGCGTGGCCAGCGGCTCGTCGTCGACCAATATGGTACGAATGCTCATGTCAGTCCTTGTTCCTCGGAAGGTCGCGCGGTTCAGCCGGCCGCTGGGGCGGCATCGAGCGGTATTTCAATGGTAACGCTAAACCCCCCATGTTCGTTCGTGCGTGTCGCGAAGCTGTGCCGCGCGCCATAGGCTTGCGCCAGACGGTCCTTGGTGTTCGCCAGCCCGACGCCGGTCGACTGGGTCGCGACCAGCGCGTCCTGCCCTCCGGCGCCGTTGTCCGCCACTTCCATCCGCACACCATTCGCTTCGCGGCTGGCGGAGATCCAGATGTCCGCTCCCGTCTCGCTCGGGGTGACGGCATATTTGATCGCATTCTCCACCAGAGGCTGAAGTAGCAGTGACGGCAAGCGCGCGCCGATGGTCGCCGCATCAATCCGGAAATGCGGTCGCAGCCGGTCCTCGAACCGCATCTTCTCGATCTCGAGATACAGCTTCAGCGTCTCCACTTCTTGGGCCAGCGTGACCTGCGCCGTCGGCTCGTTGGCCAACGTGTAGCGCAGGAAGGACGACAGCCGCGCCAGCATCGCATTGGCCCGCTCGGTCTGCTTCAGCAGCACTAGGGTAGAAATGCTGTTCAGCGTGTTGAACAGGAAGTGCGGATTGAGCTGATAGCGCAGCATCGCCAGCTGGGCGGTGCTCGCCTGGCTCTCCAGCTTCCCGCGCTGATCGATCTCCTCTTCCAGCAGCAGGTAATAGTTGATGCCATAATAAAGCGCCGACCAGGCCGCCAGCAGCGCGAAGTTCAGCAGGATCGCTCCGAAGTACTTGATCCCGACCGGCCGCGATCCCGGATCGACGAAGGTCGAATGGCTCCAGGTCTCGATGATCGAGAAGGCCGCCGACGCCATCACCACCGCCGCCAGGCTCAACACCACCGTATAAATCGCCCGAATGGTGATCAGCCGCCGGAACAGCGATCCCATCAGCAGGGTCAGCGAATAGCCGGTCGCGGTCAGCAGCAACGTATGCACCACGAACATCGCCGGCACCGCATTGGCGACCCCGCTTAACGTCCGCAGGATGAAATAGCCGCCCCAGCCGACCGACTGCAGGATCCAGAAGGCGCGGTTCTTGTCCGCGAAGAAGGGCACGTCCAGCCCGACCGTCTTGGCGATCGATCCGCGTCGGGGCTGGATGGCCAGCGGGCGTTTGACCGGCGTTGGCGCCGCGGCCGGCCGCTCGGCGGTCAGCGACGCGCTATCGGTCGCCATGATCTTGCCTGCCGGTCCGCTGCATCCCTCCCAATATAGTCCGCTGCGTGGCTCATTGCGAGCGCCATGCGCCGGGGCTCCTTCGCCTCGCGCTCATCGGACTTGTTCGCCGTTCAGCCCCGGTTAGAGCGGGCATCGAAAGGACGTCTTCCATGACCCGCACCGCCATTCTACTGTCCACCGTCGTGGCGCTTGCCGCCTGCCAGACCGCTCCGGCGGTCAGCCCGCTGGCCGAGCCCGGCAATCCCGCGCTGCAGGCCAGCCGCACTGCCGGCGTCGCCCCTGTGCTCGCCACCGCCGATGCGGTCGATCCGCACAGCTATGCCCGGCCGTTGGAAGCGCGTGTCACCAACGTCGCGCTCGACCTGGCGGTGGACTTCGCCGCCAAGCGCCTCGCCGGCACCGCCACCCTCGATATCGACCGGCGCCCTGACGCCCGCGTCATCGTGCTCGACCGGAAGGGTTACGAAGTTGAAAGCGTCACCGACGGCGCAGGCCGGCCGCTGGCCTACAGCCTCGGCGCAGCGGATGAGGAGCTCGGCACGCGGTTCCAGATCGAACTTGGCCCCGACACCCGCCGGCTCGTCATTCGCTACCGCTCGGCTCCGAACGCCAGCGCGCTGCAATGGCTCACCCCGGCCCAGACCGCCGGCAAGCAGCAGCCGTTTTTGTTCAGCCAGGGCCAGTCGATTGAGAACCGCAGCTGGATCCCGACCCAGGATTCGCCCGGCATTCGCCAGACCTGGTCGGCCCGGATCAGCGTTCCCTCTCCTCTCACGGCAGTGATGAGCGCTCCTGGTGGCGGAGAGGACGGAGACATAGGTGGGCCTAAGGACAAGGCCAGAACGTTCGCTTTCAGCATGCCGCACCCGGTCGCGCCCTATCTCATTGCCATCGCGGTCGGTGACCTCAAGTTCCAATCCCTCGGCCCGCGCACCGGCGTCTGGGCCGAACCCGTCACCCTCCCGGCCGCCACGCGCGAGCTCGAAGACACGGAAAAGATGGTGATGGCGGCCGAGCAGCTGTTCGGCCCCTATCGCTGGGGCCGCTACGACATGATCGTGCTGCCGCCTTCCTTCCCGTTCGGCGGGATGGAGAACCCGACCCTGACCTTCCTCACCCCAACCTTTATCGCCGGGGACAAGAGCCTCACCAGCTTGATCGCCCATGAGCTGGCGCACAGCTGGTCGGGCAATCTCGCCACTAATGCCACCTGGGCCGACTTCTGGCTCAACGAGGGCACCACCACCTATGCCGAGCGGCGGATCGTGGAAGCCATCTACGGGCCGGAAGTCGCCCGCCAGCAAGTTGCGCTCGGCATCGGCGCCCTTGGCAAAGCGGTTGAGGAGAATGGCGGTGCAACCGGCGCCGACACCCGTCTCGCGGTGGACCTGCGCGGCCGCCACCCCGATGCCGGGCTGACCGACATCGCCTATGAAAAGGGCGCCGCCTTTCTGCGGATGATTGAAGCCAACGTCGGCCGCGAGCGGTTCGACGACTACCTCCGCGGCTGGTTCGCTCGCCATTCTTTCCAGCCCGTCACCTCCGCCCTGTTCCTGGCCGACCTGCGCCAACACCTGATCCGCGGCGATCGGGCGCTGGAGCAGAAGCTGCAGCTTGAGCGATGGGTGTACCAGCCTGGCGTCCCGGCGAACTCGGTTCCCGCCGACCCGCAGGCGTTCGCCGAAGTCGACCGAGCCGCCGTCGCCGCCGGCCGCGGTGCGCTGCCAACCGCCGAGTGGGCGCAGTGGACCACGGACGAGCGACTGCGCTTTCTCCAGCGGCTGCCGCGCAAGCAGGGCCGAGCAGCGCTCACCCGCCTCGACCAAGCGCTCGGCCTCAACCAGACCGGCAACATGGAGGTGAAGTTTGCCTGGCTCGAGCTCGCCGTCGCCAACCGCTATGACCCGGCGGTGCCCGCCCTGGAACAGTTCCTGACCAGCCAGGGCCGGGGCAAGTTCGTTCGTCCACTGATCCGGACGCTGGCCGCTGATACCTCCTGGGGCCGGCCGATCGCGGCCCGAGTCTATCGTCGCGCGCGGCCGCTTTATCATCCGATCGTGACCCGCAATCTGGATGAACTAAAGCTCTGAGAGGACCCAAACTTTAACTTCGCCTCAACCCTCTTGCCTTAACTCCCATGGGAACCGGCAAGCGAGGCGATGTGTACGAGGCACCTGACCGATACAAGCGGATGATCGCGGCGCGGCTTCCTGACGGTGAGTCGGTCGCCGCGGTTAAGGACGTTGAGCGGACGGCTTCACCGTTGCGCGACGTCCAGCTCATCTCGCGCGGACAGCTCGCCCCCTTCTTCGCCGCTGCGAACGTGGTGGCGACCTTGCTGTTCTGCGCTGCCCTGTGGGGCTCGGTTCCGACTGAGTATCTCCTGCCCTGGACCGCCACCGTCGGTGCGCTCAATATGGTCGCCATGCGCTGGTCGCAGCACCAGGCGGTGACCTGCGTCGGTCGCTCGGGCAAGGCCGTTCCGCCATCGCAGATGATCGGCGACGTGCTGGTCCGCGCCGCCGCCTGGCTCAGCCTGCCCCTTTACCTATTCCCCTCGCTGAGCCCCGGCGACCAGGTCATCGCCGGCTCGATCATCGCCGGGGTCGGCGTGGCGGGTCTCGGTCTGGTCGTCGTGCCTGCCTGCGCAACCGCTTGGATGGTCGCCTTCACGCTCGGCATGTCGGTCGCCATGCTGCTGGCCCGCACCACGATTCCCTTTCAGCACATGCTGGCGATCCTGTTCACCCTCGGAGTGTCGATCTTCGGCGTGATGATTGTCGCTCGCTGGGCCTTTCGCCAGCTGGTGGCCAACGCCGACATGGGCTCCCAATCCGAAAGCGCCTCGCTCCTGCTGCAGGAATATGAGCAGCGTGGGGTCGGCTGGCTGTGGCAGATCGACGCTGAGAATCGGGTTACGTACATTTCCAGCCGGATGACCGCGCTATTGGCGCGCCCGTCCAGCCAGCTGATCGGCCAGTCGCTGCCTGGCCTGCTCGGCGGCCATGCCGAGCTTGGCCGGATATTGCTCGGAAAGCAGCCGTTCCTGAACCTCGAAATGGAACTTAAGACCGCGCACGGTCGCCGCTGGATCGCGATGGCGGGCGACCCGATCATCGACACGGCGGGCCGTTTCGAAGGCTTCCGCGGCGTCGGGTCGGATATCACCGACATCCGCCACACCCAGGAACGCCTCACCCACCTTGCCAATGTCGACGTGCTCTCCGGCTTGCCCAACCGCGGCCGGGTCCGTCAGTTGCTCGGCGAGGCCTTGCGGACGGCCACTTCGACCAGCGTGCCGTGCGCGATCATGTTTCTGGACCTCGACGGCTTCAAACCCGTCAATGATACGTTCGGTCACCCCAAGGGCGACGCGGTTCTGCAAGCAGTCGCCAAGCGGCTGTGCGATCAGGTCGGAGGCGACGGCCATGTCGGGCGAATGGGCGGCGATGAGTTCGCCGTGGTCATCCCCGATGCGCAAAGCCGCAAGAAAGTTGAACAGCTCGCCGAGCGGATCATCGGCTCGATCGCCGATCCCTACACCATCGATGGGATCGAGATCCGGATCGGCGTGTCGATTGGTTGTGCGTTCGGCCCGATCGACGGTGCAACGGTTGATGACCTGATCCTCAAGGCCGACCTGGCTCTCTACCAAGCCAAGGATGCCGGCCGTGGAGTCGCCCGTTACTTCAGCCATGAGCTGCAGCATGAGCAGGAAGATCGGGTCAGGCTCGAGGCCGACATTCGGGCCGCGCTGGAGATCCGGCAGTTCCACCTCGCGTTCCAGCCGCTGGTCAGCGCAAAGACCCAGAAGTTGGTCGGGTTCGAAGCGCTGCTGCGCTGGAATCATCCTAAGCGCGGCTTTGTCCCGCCTAATGTGTTCATCCCGATCGCCGAAGAGTGCGGGCTGATGGCCGCGCTCGGCGAGTTCGTGATTGAGGAGGCGTGCAAGGCGGCGGCGACCTGGCCGGAGCCGATTACCGTCGCCCTCAATATCAGCCCCAAGCAGATCATCCTGCCCGCGCTGCCCAACATGGTTAGCCAGGCGCTGGCACGGCACAAGTTGGCCGGCAACCGCATTGAGCTGGAAGTCACCGAAGGCGTCTTCCTGGATGACGACACCCGTACCCTCGCTGTGCTCGGCCGACTGCGCCAGCTCGGCGTCGGCATCGCGCTCGACGACTTCGGCACCGGCTATTCTTCGATCGGCTACCTGAACAAAGCCGTGTTCCACAAACTCAAGATCGACGGCAGCTTCGTCCGCGAGGCCGGCAACAAGGCCGGCAACGTCGCCATCATCCAATCGATCGTGCAATTGGCCAAGAGCTTCCGGATGTCCGTCACCGCGGAGGGGGTCGAGACCGCCGAGGACTTCGAGCGGATGCGCGAACTCGGTTGCGACACCATCCAGGGCTATCTGTTCGGCAAGCCGCTCAGCTACGACCGCGCGAACCAGATGGTGCTCGGCCTCAACGCCAAGCGGCTGGCGGGCTAGGGCTCCTCAGCGGGCCGGCTGCGGTGCGACGCCCCAGCGGGCGGCTACGAACGCCTTGGCTTCCTCGAACTCGCGGACGGTGACTCGGCCGTCCTTGTTGCCGTCGGCGACTTCCTTCAGTCTCCCGACCGCCGCCTGCGCTTCGTACAGCGTCAGCCAGCCGTCCCGGTTCTCATCGGAGGTCTTGAGCGCCCAGGCATGAAGCTGCGGATCCCGGTCCAACAGCGCCAAGGCATCCGGGTTGATGGGCTCGGCTGAACTCGCGCCGATCATTGCGGAAATCAGAAGGCTTGTCAGCATCGTCAGCGGTCCAGTCCGAGCAGTACTTGGTTGAACGCACCAGGGTGCTGTTCGCTTCGCGGAAGTTTATGCGACCTTGGAAGCGAGTGCGGCCCGCACGGCGTCGTCCAGCGCCTCCGCTCGAAACGGCTTGGCCAACAGGGTTGCCTCGGGTGCGGCGCGCTTGATCGCCTCGGTCTCGTTATAGCCGGAAACGAACAATATCAGCTGCTCGGGGTTGGCCGAGCGTATCTCCTTCGCGACCTCTGCCCCGCTCAGGCCAGGCATGACGAAATCCACCACCACCAGATCGGCTGCGGCCTTACGGTATTCGGCTAGCCCTTCGCTGCCATCGTGGGCCTCGCGAACGTCGTAGCCCAGTTCCTCCAATGTCGAGACCACGAAACCGCGGACGTCAGGATCGTCGTCGATGACCAGCACCGTTCCCCCGATGGGGGGTCGTGTTTCGACCCCCTGCTCACTCGCCGTCGGGTTCACCTGCGCGTCAGCCGGCGCCCGCCGGAAGTACAACTTGATGCAAGTGCCCTCGCCCGGCGTGCTGATGATCCGCGCGGTGCCGCCCGATTGCCGCGCCACCCCATAGACCATCGACAGACCTAGTCCGGTCCCCTTGCCCACCTCCTTGGTGGTGAAGAACGGGTCGAACGCCCGCTCCACGACCTCCGGCGGCATGCCGGTGCCGGTATCGCCGATGCTCAGCTCGATGTATTCCCCGTCGTCGAGCTCGGGATCGTTGCCGGCCACCGTGAGATGCTCGGTCCGGAACGACAGTATTCCGCCTTCCGGCATGGCGTCTCGGGCGTTGATCGCCAGGTTCAGGACCGCAAGCTCCAATTGGGTCGGGTCGGCCAGGACAGGCACCCGATGGCTGTCGAGCTCGAACTCCTTGGCGATACCCGGACCCAACACATTGCGCAGCAGCGGGCGCATGTTCTCGATCAACGGCCCGACCAGCGTCGGCTGCACTTCCAGCCGCTGGACCCGGCTGAACGCCAGCAGCTGCGCGGTCAGGCGCGCGCCGCGCTCCGCCGCGTCCAGCGCGTTTCTGGCATAGCGCTGCAGCTTCGGGTCCTGCTCACGCTTGGCAATGAGATCGAGTCCGCCGACCACCACCGTCAACAGGTTGTTGAAGTCGTGCGCGATGCCGCCGGTCAGCTGGCCCAACGCTTCCATCTTTTGGCTCTGGCGCAGCTGTTCCTGCGCGCCGCGCAACTCCGTTACGTCGCGCGCTTCGCCGACCAGGTAGATCGGCGTGCCGTCCGGTCCGAGCACCGGCTTGACCGACGCCAGGTGTGTCGCCGCCTGCCCGTTGCAGCGAATCCGCAATTCCGCTTCCGCCGTCGCTCCCTCAGCCGCCCGCTCAATCAGCCGCCGCATTGCTTGCCCCGCCTCGGGATCGTCTACGACCGGCGGCATCTCCCATGCCAACCGGCCCGCGATCTGCTCGGACGACAGCCCCAATAGATCACGGGCAGTCTTGTTCATCTCCAGATAGCGCCCGTCCGGCGACATCAGGCAGATCATCTCCAGCGCCGTGTCGAACACCGCGCGGAAGCGCTTCTCGCTGGCGACCAGCTCGGCCGACTGCTCGGCCAACATCGCCTTCAGCTCCAGCTCGCCACGCTTGGCCAGCGTCACGTCGAACGCCGCCCCGATGAAGCCGACCAGCTCCCCATCCGGCCCGAACCGCGGGCGAGAGACGGAGCGCAGCCAGCGCCACTGGCCATCGTGCCGCTTGTAGCGCGCTTCCAGCGTGAACGGCTGCAGCGTTGCTTCCCCGGTCATGCTCTCGGCGACCAGCCGGTCCCAATCGTCCGGATGGATGAAGTCGCGCCACTCATGCGTGCCGACCTCGGCCCGAGTCAGGCCGGCGAACTCCAGATAGGCGTCGTTGACGAACTCCCGCTGCCGGTCGAGCCTGGTCACCCACATCATCACCGGCGCCGAGTCCGCAATGCGCCGGAAGCGCGCTTCCGACTCGCGCAGCGCCCGTTCCGCCACCCGCTGCTCGGTGACGTCCTGCACGATGATCGTCACGCCCAGCACTTCGCACGTGACTGGGTCGCGCTGCGGCATATATTCCGTCTGCAGCGCCAGCTTGCCGCGTTCGAGATGATCAAACTCCGCCGCGAACCACTGCCGCTCACCGGCCAGCGCCTGCGCCAGCAGCGGCCCGCGCGCGGCATAGGCGTCGGCCCCCAGCAACTCGCGCATGGTCACGCCCAGCACCTCGCCCCGCGGCCGGCCGAAGAATTCGGCAAAGCTGCGATTGCAGAAGCGGTAACGCTCGTGCCGATCCACGAAGCACAGCAGCATCGGCAAGGCGTCGGCGATGCCCAGCACCTGGGTAAAATCCCATGCCGGCACGCGCCCGTTAACGCCCAAAGAATCGGCGGCCCCCATGAGTGCAGCCTAATCCTTTCCGCGCGCCACGCAATCGCGCGGGCTCTGTCCTACAGCTAACCTAGCAGGTTAGAAACGCAGACGACAGTTCACCAGCCGCGAGGGACCGGACCTGCCCGACCAGCCGTCGCTCACCGCTCTCAACATCCGCAGCGCACCTCGCCAGCGCTTATGCCACGCCCTGCTCGCCCCGCGCAGGCCGAGCGTTTTCGCGCCCACCCCGCCACCTGAGCCCGCGCCTGCTCGGTCACCCGCGCCGCCCTGGTCAACATGAGCCCTGAAGCGCCGATTACCTCCGCCGCCAAGGCGGCGCGAAAGCTTCCGCCGCGCCTGGGCAAGGGGGCGCGCTGAAGCCGGCACGATGAAGGCCGTGTCGCGACGCCCGCCACGTCCATCACCCACCCCATCGCCACGAGCCAGGAAGAGCCGACGACCAAGCCGAGCTCATCCGCGGCTTCGACTCACTCAACCTCAGCCTCGAGCAGATCGAGACCCTGCAATCGCTGCGGGGCGGGGCTGACTGATCAATGCGCTCCGATGCGGTCGGCCTCGCCGAGATCCTCCGGGTGGTCGATGTCGCGCAGTGTGTCGCCGATGTGGAGCGACCAGCCGAGCGCAGCGATCCGTGCGATCGTGTCGGCGGCGACAGTGGCCGTGCTCCACACGATGTTGCTGAACAGCGACTGATCCAAGCGCCTCAGTCCGAGCAGGGCGTAGCCACCGTCGTGAGCGGGGTGGATGACCGCGTCGTGCGTGTCGAGCCGCTCGGCCGCGGTGCGCAGTCGTGCAGCGTCGAGCGCGGGGCAATCGCTGCCGATCAGCAACACCCGTTCTCCTCCCGCTAGGACGCGCGTCGCTGCCCGGGCGAGGCGTTCACCCAGGTCACCCTCCCCTTGGTCTATCATGTGCACGCCCACAGGACGGAAGGGCGTCCAGTCCGGTGACTCAGGTGACGGTGCGGCGCACAGCTCCGGCGTGCCCAGCTTGGCCGCGACCGCCTCCGCGACTGTATGCGCCAGCATTCGAGCGGCGAGCCGCGCCGCTCCCTCCTTCCCCAGCGCAGGAACCAGCCGCGTCTTAGCCGCTCCGGGCACAGGCGCCTTGGCGAAGATCACGATCCGGGTGGGCGTCATCAGCCCCGCCGCAACCGGTGGAAGCGATCAGCCCAACGCAGGAGCGCCTCCGGCTTGTTCGCTTTCTTCCACTCGCCGGCGGCATATTTGTTGGCCTCCGCCATCGTCGGGTACGCATGGATCGTGCCGAGGATCTTGTTGAGGCCGAGCCCGTGTTTCATTGCCAGCACATATTCCGCCAGCAGCTCGCCCGCTCCCGCTGCCACGATCGTCGCGCCCAGAACGCGGTCCTTGCCCGGCGCCACGAGCAGCTTGACGAAGCCTGAGTTCGCTCCCTCGGTCACCGCCCGATCCAGATGGCCGAGGTCGTAGCGGACGACCTCGAACGCGACCCCATCCGCTTCGGCCGACTCTTCGCTATGACCGACGTGGGCAATCTCGGGGTCCGTGAACGTCGTCCACGGCACGACGCGATAATCGGCGCGGAAGGTTCTGAAGCTGCCGAACAGCGCATTGACCGCCGCATACCACGCCTGATGCGCGGCGAAGTGGGTGAACTGGTAAGGGCCGGCGACGTCACCGCAGGCGAAGATGTTCGGATAGAGCGTCTGCAGTTGCTCGTTGACGACCAGCGTCTTGTCGGTTTCGATGCCGAGTTCCTCGAGTCCATACCCCGTGAGCCGTGCCCGGCGGCCGACCGCCACGATGATCTCGTCAAATGGCAACGCCTTCTCTCTCGAGTCCGAGCCCGCAATCAGCGTCTTGCCCACGCAGCGGAGCGCCTGGTGTCCGGTCAAGATCGTAACGCCTTCGCGCCGAAGCACATCGGTGATGAACGCAGAGACCTCCTCGTCCTCCTTTGGCAGGATGCGGGGGCCGCCCTCTACCTGCGTCACCTGCGAGCCAAGCCGCGCGAACGCCTGCGCCATTTCTGTCCCGATCGGGCCGCCGCCGACGATCACCAGCCGCTCCGGTATCGCATCGCGCTTGGCCAGGGCGTCCCACATGGTGTCGCTGGTCAGGGCGCCGGCTTCGCGCAGGCCGGGGATGTCGGGAAGGAACGGCTCGCCGCCCGCCGCGATAACGATGGCCCGGGTCGTGAGCCGGGAAATGCCGCCGTCCCGGTCTGCGATTTCAACCGTCCACGGGTCCACGATGCGCGCATGGCCGAGCCGCACATCGACGCCGAGTTCAGTGTAGCGCTCGACGCTGTCGGCCGGCGCGATGGTCGCGATCACCTCTCGCACGCGCTGCATGATCGCCGGAAAACTGACCAGCGGTTCGGATGGCGCGATTCCGTAATCGCCCGAGCTTCGCACCTCATGCGCCACGCGAGCACTGCGGATCAGCGCCTTGGAGGGCACGCAGCCGGTATTAAGGCAGTCTCCGCCCATCTGGTGCGCTTCGACCAGGGTCACTTTGGCGCGCACGGTGGCGGCAATGTAGGCGGTGACCAAGCCGCCTGCTCCTGCGCCGATGACCACCAAGTTGCGGTCGAAGCGCCGCGGCCGGGTCCATCGCTTGTAGATGCGCCGGCGCTTGAACAGCCCTATCAGCCAGCGGGCGAGCAGCGGAAATAGCCCCAGCAGCACGAACGAGCCGATCAGTGCCGGCGACAGGATGTCGCCCGTGCTCTCGATCCGGGCGAGTTGCGTCCCTGCGTTGACGAACACCAGCGTGCCCAAAAGCATGCCGGCTTGGCTAACGACGTAAAAAGTAGGCAACTTCATTCCCGTCAGCCCCATCGCCAAATTGACGAGGAAAAAGGGGAATGCAGGAATGAGGCGCAGCGTCAGCAGGTAGAATGGCCCGTCCGCTGCGATGCCGCGGTCGATCGCGCCCACGCGCTTTCCGAATTTGGCCTTGACCCAGTCGCGCAGCAGATATCGCGAGGACAGGAACGCCAAGCTCGCGCCAAGCGCAGACGCGAAGGAGGCGATCAGCGTGCCGAGCCACAGACCGAAGATGGCGCCTGCAGCCAACGTCAGGATCGTCGCGCCCGGGAGGGATAGCGCAGTGGTCAGCACATACAGCAGACAGAAGCTTCCAACGACCAGCAGAGGCCGCGCTTCCAAGAGTTCGGCAATTTCGGCCTGGCGTGCCTTGAGGCTGTCCAGCGTCAGGTAGGAGCCGAGATCCAGCAGAAAGAAAGCAGCGATGCCTGCAAGAACAAGCGCGAGAATCGCAGACTTGCCGGCGAGTTTCTTAGTCACATGTGTGTCCTTGGACTCGCCGCTTGGTCAATCGGAGACCAAGGATCATCTTGCTGGATTGTGGGTTGGATCATTCTGAAGTTCGCTAGCTGCAAGTCGACGCGCCGAAGCGAAATTGCAAGGCGCGGGAGATTTGCAAGCAGGCTGCTGGCTTGGCGTTTTGCCGCGAGCACCCATCTTGCAGCGGGTACCTTCAGGCGGGCCGCAAATTCGGCGTAGGACTGCCTGGGTCAAAGTATTGGACCTGACTATGAGCGGCATGGACAATCAACTTAACAAACGGACCTTCCTCGGCGGAGCGGCCGCGGCCGTGGGGGCTTTGCTCACCGGCTGCGGGCGCGCCTAGGCGGAGCGCCCGCGTGAGACGTTCGAAGTCAACAAGTCTCCCGAGCAATGGCGCAAGATCCTGCCCCCGGAGCGCTACGCCGTGCTGCGCGACGAGAAGACCGAACGTCCACGCTCCAGCCCGCTCAACGCGGAGAAGCGCCGTGGCATCTACGCCTGTGCCGGTTGCGCCCTCCCGGTCTACAAGTCGCAGGCCAAGTTCGAGAGCGGCACCGGCTGGCCGAGCTTCACCGCGCCGATCCCAGGGGCCGTGCGCACCCGTCCCGACGGCATCGCTTTTCTCGCCCGCACCGAAGTGCATTGCCGCCGTTGCGGTGGTCACCTGGGTCACGTGTTCGACGACGGCCCCCCGCCGACCGGCAGGCGCTACTGCATGAACGGCGTGGCAATGACCTTCAACGTCGCGTGATGGCCCGCCGAGGAAGCTTGCCAGTGCGCTTCGTTCCGCTCGCGGCGGCTGTCCTGTCCGTCGCCGTTGGCGCTTCGTCCGCGTCCGCCGCTCCGCAACGTGCTGCAGCGGTGTTCGCCGGCGGATGCTTCTGGTGCACCGAGTCCGACTTCGACAAGATGCCGGGCGTTTTATCGACGACTTCGGGTTACATCGGCGGGAAGGTCCGCAATCCGACCTACAAGCAGGTCTCCGCCGGCGGTACCGGTCACATCGAAGCGGTGCGAGTGGTCTACGACCCTGCCCGGATCAGCTATGCGACGCTCGCATCCCGCTTCATGCAAACGATCGACCCGCTCGATTCCGGCGGTAGTTTTTGCGACCGGGGCTACAGCTATCGCTCGGCTTTCTTCGTTGCCAATGCCGGCCAGCGCCGCGTCGTGGAAGCGCTCAAGACGCGCGCTGCCGCCATTCTAAAGAAGCCGGTGGCCACGCTGGTCCTGCCGGCCGCGACCTTCTACCCGGCCGAGGACTATCACCAAGACTATTACAAGAAGAACCCGGTCCGTTACCGCTTCTACCGCTTCAATTGCGGCCGGGACGCCCGCCTAGCGGAGTTGTGGGGAAGCAAGTAGCATTTCATCACGCGACGGCTGTCAGGATCGGCCGCCCAGCGGAGTTCGAGAGATAGTTACTGCCACCCGCATTGAGCCCGCCTCCGTGGCACCATCGCCCTTCGCGGTGCCGCACGCGCGTCTTCTCGATCCGGCCAAGTTCCAGGATCCGCTGCTTACCGCCGAAGGCGAACGGCGCGCGCATGTCGCCATGCAGGGCTTGCGGACGGTGTGGATCAACACCGGGACCTTGTGCAATCTAGCCTGCAAGACTTGCTACATCGAAAGCTCGCCGCGCAACGACGCACTGGTTTATCCAACGCTGGCCGAGGTCGAGGCCTATCTGGATGAAGCGCTGACGCTCGGCACGCGGGAGATCGGCTTCACCGGCGGCGAGCCGTTCATGAACCCGGACATGATCGGGATGATGGACGCGGCGCTTAGCCGTGGGTTCGAGGTCTTGGTCCTCACCAACGCCATGCGGCCGATGCAGCGGTTCGGGGAGCGGCTGCTTGCGCTGCACGCGGACCTGGGCGCCCGGCTGACCATGCGCGTGAGCCTGGATCACTACAGCAGGGCGCTGCACGAAGCCGAGCGCGGCCCCAACAGTTGGGACAAAGCGATCGCCGGGTGCCGGTGGCTGTCGAACAACGGTTTTCGCCTCGCGGTGGCCGGGCGGCGGCTGGCGGGCGAAAGCGAAGGCGATGCGCGCGCCGGCTACGCCAGGCTGTTCGCCACCCAGGATCTCAGAGTCGATGCAAGCGATCCCGCATCCCTGGTCCTGTTCCCGGAAATGGATGCTACCGCCGACGTGCCGGAGATCAGCGAGGGCTGCTGGGACATCGTCGGGGTCGCTCCTTCCTCCATCATGTGCGCGTCCAGCCGGATGGTCGTGAAGCGCAAGGGCGCGGCGCGGCCGGTTGTCGCCGCCTGCACCCTCATCCCTTACGATGACGAATTCACCTTGGGCGAAACGCTAGCCCAGGCGAGCCGCCCGGTGCTGCTCAACCACCCGCATTGTGCGCGCTTCTGCGTGCTTGGCGGGGCGAGCTGTTCCAGCTGAAGAGCAGACTTGGGCGATGCTGTCCGTCGTTATCCCGGCGCTGAGCGCCGGCGCGACGCTGGGCGCTTGCCTGGAGGCGCTTGCCGGCAACAATGAGCTCATCGTTGTCGACGGCGGCTCAACCGACGACACGGCTGAAGTCGCAGTGCGAGCCGGCGCGAGGGTCATCGCGGCTCCCAAGGGAAGAGGCACTCAGCTGCGTGCCGGAGTGGTCGCTGCGCGTGGAGAATGGCTGTTGTTCCTTCACGCCGACACGCGCTTGGCTGCCGGCTGGCGCGAAGCTGTTGCGGACCACGTTTCTGCGCACGGCCAGAAGGCGGCGTGTTTCCGGTTTCGATTGGATGACCCCTCTTGGCAAGCACGCTTGCTCGAAAGGGTGGTCGCGCTCCGTGTGCGCTGGCTAGGATTGCCCTATGGTGACCAAGGGCTCCTCATCTCGCGGGCACTTTATGAGGCAGTTGGAGGTTATTGCGCACTGCCACTGATGGAGGACGTCGACCTGGTCCGCCGCATCGGTCGCAGGCGGTTGCGGGTGCTGGACGTGGCGGCTGTCACATCGGCTAACCGTTGGCGGCGCGACGGTTGGCTGCGGCGCTCGGCGCTAAACCTGTCGTGCCTCTTGCTTTGGACGATCGGAATTTCGCCCGCGCGTATCGCCAGACTCTATGGCTAACGTTCGAGCACGCGTCCGCAGACCGCATCTAGCTTGTTCAGCATCGCTGGATCGCGCGCATCGGGGGCGGTGATCAGCGCTTGGTCGAGCACAGTGTCGATGGGGGATGCTGACCGCTCTTCGGGCAATGCTCTCGCCAGCTCGGCGACCAGCCTGCGCCCGATCTCCGCATTGGCCGTCAACTGCGCGATCACGGCCGCAACCTCCACTGCCTCTTCGCCACCTCGCCAGCAGTCATAGTCGGTGACCATGCCGACCAACGCGTAGGGCAGCTCCGCTTCCCGCGCGAGCTTGGCCTCCGGCATGGCGGTCATGCCGATCACGTCGCAGCTCCATTGCCGATAAAGCAGGCTCTCCGCACGCGAGGAAAATTGCGGTCCCTCCATCGCCAGGTAGGTGCCGCCGCGCGTCACCGTCGCACCCGCCGCCTCCGCGGCGTCGGCGCACATTCCCGAGAGGCGCGCGCAGGTCGGGTCCGCCATCGAGACATGAGCGACCATCCCGGCGCCGAAGAAGCTGTGTGGGCGGGCGACGGTGCGGTCGATGAACTGGTCCACGACGACGAAGCGACCGGGCGGCAGTTCCTCCCGTAGCGACCCCACCGCGGAGATCGCAATCACATCCGTGCACCCGGCGCGCTTCAGCGCATCGATGTTGGCCCGGTTATTGACCTCGCTCGGCGGCAAGCGGTGGCCGCGACCATGACGGGGGAGGAAGACGAAGTTCACGTGCCCGATGCGGCCGGTAAGCAGCTGGTCCGACGGCGAACCCCACGGTGTTTCGACGTCGATCCAACGTGCTTCGGTCAGAGCGTCGATGGCGTAGAGCCCGGATCCGCCGATAATGCCGATGGTCCAACCGCTCATCTGGCGCTCGCTTGCAGGTCCTTGACGAAGGCGCGGATCCGGCCGGCGTTCACGCCGACGTCGCTGCCGCCGACCCGACTAATCGACCGCAAGTCCACGATCGAACCGCCGGCGCGCGCGGGATCGGGCCGGACGCGCACGACGATATCGTCCTTGAAGCGGAAGAACAGGGTGGTGGCCGTGGCCTCAACCAGGCCGGCGCGCGGATCGACGTTGGCGATAGCCCAGCCCCGGTCCCGGGCGAGTCGTTCGGCCCGCTGCAAGACCTCGGTCGCAGGCAAGGCCAGCCGCAACGGTTGAAGGTCGGGATAGGCCTTGCGGTGGAGCGCCTTCCAGCGGCTCTCCGGGTCCATCGCGGCAAGCTCAGGTCGGCCCTCGTCGGGGATGTTGGCGAGGTTGTCGGCTCGGACGGTCAGCTTGCTGAACTGCGGCAGCTCGTCGAGGTTAGACGCCGCATCGTGGATCGCGGGGACGCTGCGGGCCGTTGCAACCTGCCGGCCAAGGTAGCCCGCGAACAGAACCCCGGCGATGAGGGCCAGCGCATTCACCATCCCCGTCCGAGCGCCGGTCCGCCGGGACATGACCCAGGCCAGGATGGCGAGAACTCCGCCGGAGACTGCTGCATACAAGGCATAGCGCAATGCACCCAGACCGGTTCCGTACGGCCACGCACCTGCACCTGTGCCGACCCCGGCGATCAGCGCAGCCGCTACCCCGCCCAAACTCAGGGTCAGCGCCAGCCACGACAGGCGTCGTGCCCACATGCCCCTACTGTTCACGTCTGCCACGCGCTTACCCCCTCTTGAGAATCCTCCTTAGCGGGTTCGGCAGCGTGCGGTCGAGCCACGCTGCAGCGGAAAGCCGGGGGCCGCTTGCCGCCAACATTATCCGTGCAGCCGCGCGGGACTTCGGACGTCGTCACGGCTCGGTGTGGCTTCGATGAACTTGATTGAACTGGTGACGTAGCTCGAGCGGATCACGGTCAGCGAGGCTCGTGCTAACTCCGGCTCGATGTCGTGGGCCAGCTTCGCACCAAACGCCCACTTCACCCAAGGTTGCCAGGCCCGCGCCAACATCCGCCTGAAGGAGGTCAGTGCCGGGGCATATTCGAGTAGCCTCACCTGCCCGCCGGGCCTTACGACACGCGCTAGTTCCCTGAGGGCCGCATGGCGCGCTTCGCGCGGCATGGTACAAAACACGAATGACGCGACCGCCGCATGGAAGTAGCCGTCGGCGAACTGCAATTCGGTGAGGTCCATCTGCTTCAGCTTCACGGCTGACCGTGATTTCGCGCCTCGTCGTGCAGCGTGGCTGAGCATCGCGGGGCTGAGATCGACGCCGATCACCTCGGATGTCGTGGGATAGTAGGCGATGTTCCGGCCTGTCCCCACGCCTGCGTCCAACAGTCGCCCGGTCAGTCCGCGAAACAGCAACGGCCGCAACGAGCGATAACGGCCAAGCTCGAACGGCAGATCGATCAGATCGTAGAGCAGGGCGATCCGCTCGTACCGGCGAAGGGGAACGTCAGGCTCGAGTGTCATCGTTCGTGAACGGA
>CADCWB010000014.1 GCA_902806295.1 uncultured Sphingomonas sp.
CTGGTCGACCGGCTGGTCATCGGAGTGACCACCAATCCTGCCAAGGAGCCGATGTTCTCCGTCGCCGAGCGGCTGGCGATGGTGGAACGCGAGGCCGCCGATGTCCCGAACGTCAGCGTGGTGGAGTTCGACAGCCTGCTGATGGACTTCGCCGAGCGCGAGGGCGCGGCGATGATCCTGCGCGGGCTGCGGGCTGTCGCGGATTTCGAGTATGAGTATCAGATGGCGGGCATGAACCAGCAGCTGAACGACCGGATCGAAACAGTGTTTTTGATGGCCGACGTGTCGCTACAGCCGATCGCGTCAAGGCTGGTGAAAGAAATCGCTCGCTACGGGGGCGCCATCGATAAATTTGTAACGCCCGGGGTCGCTGCAGAGGTGGCGGCCAAGCTGGGCGGCCGTAAGGGATGAGTATGTTGAAGTATCTGTTGGCCGCGCGGTTGCTTGGCCTGTCGCTCTTGGCCGCAGCCCAGCCGCAGGCAACCGCGCCGGCTCCCGCTGCTACGACCGTGCCGATTAACGCCCCGGCCGACGTAGTAGCAGATTCAGCCAACCAGCTTACGCTGGAGCTGTCCAACGGCGGGCGGGTGGTCATCCAACTGCGGCCGGACGCGGCGCCGCAGACAGTGCAGCGGATGAAGTCACTGGCGAGCCAAGGCTTCTACAATGGTTTGATCTTTCACCGCGTGATCCCCGGCTTCATGGCGCAGGGGGGCGATCCCAAGGGCGACGGAAGTGGCGGGTCGCCGCTGCCGGACCTAAAAGCGGAGTTCAATTCATTGCCGCACTTGCGCGGCTCGGTCGCTGCCGCCCGGGCGGAAAGCCCGGATAGCGCGAACAGCCAGTTCTACATCATGTTCGTTCCCAGGGGATCGCTGAACGGCAAGTACACGGTGTTCGGCCGGGTCATCCAGGGCATGACCTTCGTCGACCAGATTGCGCCGGGCGAGCCGCCAGCGGAGCCGACGCGGATCGTTCGGGCCAGTGTTGGCGCGGCCGCCCAACCTTCGCCTGAGGCGCCGGCACCCGGACGGCCGGGAACGGCGGATCAGGTGCCTGAGGCAACGCCGCAGCCGCAGCGATAAGGGTTCGCTTGCGGAGCGCGCCGTGCGCGCTAACGAGCGCCCATGCGCGTTGACCTGTTCGACTTCGAGCTACCGCCTGAACTGATCGCCCTGCGCCCGGCCCGGCCGCGCGACTCCGCTCGGCTGCTCAGGGTTGAAGGCGACGCCGTGTCCGACCACGGCATGCGGGAACTGCCCCAGCTGCTGCGTGCCGGCGATGTACTAGTGTTCAACGACACCCGCGTGGTCCCGGCGCAGCTGGAGGGTCGGCGCGGGGAGGCCGCAATCGGGGCGACCCTGCACAAGCGCGAGGAGCTGAGGAGCTGGTGGGCCTTCGTCCGCAACGCGCGCCGCGTGAAACTTGGCGATTGGGTGACCTTCCGAGGTGGCGTCGAGGCGGAGGTGGTGACCAAGGGCGACGATGGCGCGGTGCTGCTGCGCTTCGCGGGTGAGGAGCCGGTCGAGGTTCTGCTCCACCGGGCCGGCACCATGCCGCTGCCCCCCTATATCGCGAGCAAGCGACCGATCGACGCGCTCGACGCGGCCGATTATCAGACCATGTTTGCGGCCCGTGACGGAGCCGTAGCGGCCCCGACAGCCTCGCTCCACTTCACCGACGAATTAATTACGGTGCTCGACAAGGCCGGGATCAAGCAGGAGACGCTCACGCTCCATGTCGGGGCCGGCACCTTCCTGCCCGTCAAGGCGGATGACACTGCCGATCACCAGATGCACGCCGAATGGGGGCGTATCGACCAGCCCACGGCGGACCGGCTGAATTCCGCCAGAGCCGCAGGCGGGCGTTTGATCGCGGTCGGCACCACCTCCCTCCGCTTGCTGGAAAGCGCGGCCGGCGAGGACGGGCGCATTCGACCGTTTGAGGGTGACACAGCCATCTTCATCACGCCTGGCTATCGCTTCCGTGCGGTCGACGGGCTGATGACCAATTTTCATTTGCCCCGATCCACCCTGTTCATGCTTGTCTCGGCCTTGATGGGCCTCGACACCATGCAGCGCGCCTACGCCCACGCCATCGCTGAGGGCTACCGCTTCTACAGCTATGGGGACGGCAGCCTGCTACTACCGGCGCGCTAACACGCCCTCGGCAATGTCGGCAGCGCGGGCACGGCCTCCGGCTTGCGCGATCTCATGCGCAATGCGGGAGCAACGCGCTTGATAGGTCGGATCCCCCAGTAGCTGGCGGATCTGGCCCGCGATGCCGCGGCGGGCCAACCGCTCACCGAAGCCATGGTGCAGAATGCGGGCGAGATTGCCCTTCTGGTCGAAGGCCACCGGCCGCACCAGCAGCGGAACGGCGCAGGCCAATGCATCCAGCACCGTATTGCTGCCGCCATGTGTGATGCACAGCGTGGCCCGCTTCAGGACCGCGCGATAGGGCACGAAATCGGTGATGAAGGTCGCTCCGATGCCCTTGGCTTGAGCAGTGCTGAGCTGACCGCCATGCACTACCAGCAGGTCGGCGCCTGCCTCGCGGCAGGCATCCGCGATAGCGCGGAACAAGTGGATGCGCCCGCCTTGCAGCGTGCCGAAGGTGGCGAAGACCAGCGGCCGCGACGGATCGAATGCGAAGGGAAGCTGGTCTCCGCCGGCCTCCTCCTCCGGCCGACGGATTGGCCCTACCCCCTCGAATGGCAGCGGCTCCGGCCGGGGAAGGTCGTAACCGCATACCACCTGCGCGACCTGCGTATCCGGGCTGAGGCAATCGTGCAGAGTGCGGCGGCGAGGCTCGAGACCGAAGCGGTCGGACCAACGAGCGATCACCCGGTGCTGGCGGCGGCTGAGCAGCCGTTCGATCCGTTCGGCGCCGCGTACCCGTTTGAGCCCGCGCGGGCTGGAATCGTACGGCCAGTCGAGAAATGGCAGCACCACACCGGGAGCACGGTTGATTGGCAAGGCCGCAGCAAGGCTGACGAAGGGGAGCCCCAGGCCGGCTGCAACCAGGCCACCGGCGGGCTCGAGCTGGTCGGCAATGATCGCGTCGACACCTAGCCGGCGGAGGATAGCTGGAGCCCCGGCGCATAGTTGATCGGTGAGAGCGGCGCTGTCGGCAATCGTCCGCAGGGTGCCCATCAGGCCTGAAGGTCGGGTCGCGCTGCGCATAACCCGCGTCAACGCCGGGTCGCCTGAGCGGCCTTGCACCCGCTCGACCGCCAGGGCGGTCGCCCCTGTATCCGCACCGGCATTGAGGACAAAGGTTGCCCGATGGCCGCGCCGCACCAACTCCTCACCGAGCGCGGCGAAGCTATGGATGTGGCTGGCGAAGGGCGGGCAGATCAGCGCGAAATGAGCCATGAAGGCTCAGGGCATTAGCGGGGCTTTGCGCCTTTGTCGCTCCGCGGGCAGCGCCCACCACGGCGTGCCGGGGCTGAGGTGATGTTCGCGGTGATAACCGAAGTGGAAACAGGTCAGCAGCGAAGCAAGCCAGCCATATTCATTGCTGCGGGCGCGGTGCTCGTCGGCGAAGGGCGACTCCTCGTGCCGATGTGGCAGGTAGGTGCCGAAATAGAATAGCTGCACGGACGAGGCGATCGACGGCAGTGCCCAGAACAGCAGCAGATTGCCGAGCGGTGCGCCGAGCAGCAGCACATAGCTCCACACCAGGACCGTTAAGATCGCCGCCTCACGCAGCCCGAAATAGCGGCGCATGAAAGCCAGATACCAAGGCCAGAAGCGGGTCGGATGATCGGCCGAAAAGTCGGGATCGCGGTCGGTCCCGACATGCCGATGATGGTCGAAATGCTTGGGCGCAAGCCGGTCCATCCAGAAGCCGGCATAGAGCAGCAAGGTCAGTCGGCCGAAGAAGCGGTTCAGGGCAGGCCGGCCCGGCGCAAGGCTGCCGTGCATCGCGTCGTGCGCGACGATGAACAGGCCGACACTGAGCCAGATGAGCGCGAGTACCAAGGGCAGTGCCCAGAGCCAGCCGCTGACCGCTGACAGCGAGTGAAAGAATACGGCGTAAACGTGCAGACTCAGCCAGGCAGCAACGATCAGCACGGCCAGAAGAAGGCCGACGGTTGCCTGTCGCCGCTGCTGAGCCGCTGTGAGCATGGGTCCTATGTAGTCTCTTCCCGACGCGCTCGCCAGTTTGCCGGTCAGCGAACGCTAGGAACTTCCCCTGTCTCCCAGCCATTGCCCCCACGGGGCGCTTGGCAGGGAAGGACATCCTATGACTCGCAACCAGTGGCTGGGATTCGGCGCCGCGGCCTTTGCGGTCGGCTTCGTGGCGATCCTCGCCCTGAGTCGCACCCCCGATGACGAAGGGCAGGACCGTGCCGATGATAGCGGCCGGCCACGAACCTCGGTGAAGACCCGGGAGGAAGAGAACGACAAGCTCATCCACAGCCTGGTCGTGCTGACCGCGGGGACGGCCTACCTGCTGATGGCGAGCGGTGGTGGGCGCAAGCCCAAGGAGGAAGGGCGCGAACTCTTCTGGATGCGCTACGTCGACTGGTCGATCACCACCCCATTGCTGCTCACCAGTCTCGGGTTGACCGCCTTGGGCAGCCCCTTCCGGCGATGGGGCCTGCTGCTCGGCACCCTGTTTACGGACGTGTACATGATTGCCACCGGCTATCTGGCAGACGAGGCGACCAAGAACAGCCCGATGAAATGGACTTGGTACGGCGTCAGCTCCGGCGCCTTCATTGGTCTCTACTATCTCCTTTGGGGGCCGATGCGCGAGGAGTCGGAGAAGACCGGCGAGGAAGCC
>CADCWB010000015.1 GCA_902806295.1 uncultured Sphingomonas sp.
GAGGCGCTGCGTCAGCTTCGCAATGACCTTGGGCGGGGCAACACGGTCAGCGTGCACACCACGCTGGTGCCGTGGATCAAGGCCGCCGGTGAGCTCAAGACCAAGCCGACCCAACATTCGGTGCGGGAGATTTCCAGCCTTGGCGTGCAACCGGACGTCCTGCTGTGCCGGGCCGAGATGCCGATCCCGGACAGCGACAAGGCCAAGATCGCTCAGTTCTGCAACGTGCCCAAGTCGGCGGTGATCGAGGCGCTGGACGCCCGTTCGATCTACGACGTGCCGCTGCAGTACCATCGCGAAGGGCTGGACGACGAAGTGCTTGCCGCCTTCGGCATCACCGACGCACCCGCGCCCGACCTCGCTCGCTGGGATGAGATTATGGACCGGCTCGACAACCCGGAAGGGGAGGTCACGATCGGCGTGGTCGGCAAATATGTCGGGCTCCCGGATGCCTACAAGTCACTGCGCGAGGCGCTGGTTCACGGCGGCATTGCCAACCGGGTGAAGGTCAACATCAAATGGCTCGATGCCGAGATGTTCGAGACGCCGGACGCCAGCCTGGCCGCCGAGCTAGAGCCGATGCACGCCATCCTGGTGCCGGGTGGCTTTGGTGAGCGCGGTTCCGAAGGCAAGATCCAGTCGGTGAAGTTCGCCCGCGAGCGCAAGGTGCCCTTCTTCGGTATCTGCCTGGGCATGCAGATGGCCTGCATCGAAGGCGCGCGGAACACGGCCGGGATCGCCGAAGCCTCGACCACCGAATTCGGCGACACGCCGGAGCCGGTCGTTGGGCTCATCACCGAGTGGATGAGCAAGGAAGGCCTGGAGCAGCGCGCGGCCGGTGGGGACCTCGGCGGCACGATGCGCTTGGGCGCCTACGACGCCGTGCTGGGCGGCAACAGCCATGTTGCGGCGATCTACGGGTCGACCGAGATCAGCGAGCGGCATCGTCACCGGTATGAAGTCAACGCCCACTACAAGCAGCCGCTGGAGCAGGGTGGGCTGGTGTTCAGCGGCATGTCGCCGGATGGCCGCCTGCCGGAGATCGTCGAGCGGCCCGATCACCCGTGGTTCGTCGGCGTCCAGTTCCACCCGGAGCTGAAAAGCCGGCCTTTTGCTCCGCACCCGCTATTCGCCAGCTTTATCGAGGCCGCGGTCAAGCAGTCGCGCCTGGTCTGACCTGGCGAGACCCTGCGGTTGCCAGTGACCGGCGGAAGCCCTAACTGACTGACCGGATGCGGTTGTTGCTGGCCTTGCTGTCGTTTGTCGCCTTGGCGCTCGCGCCCTTGGCCACGCCTGCGCAGGCAATGGCCGGCCCAGCGCAGACCCACTGCGCCGAGATGGCTGGCATGGCAGATCATCAGCCTGACCAGCCGCCGATGAGCGAGGACGGCAAGTGCTGCGTGGCCGTGCCCGCCGCGCTCGCGCCGGGCAGTTCACCGCAGTCGAGCGACATGGGCCCGCGCTCGTCCGCGGTCGCGCAAGCGGTTGCGCAGATGGCCGGGCTAAGCTCCGAGGCTGAAGATCCGCCGCCACGCTCCTGAGCGTCGATCACCATGCATCATTCTCAGGAGACATCATCATGTTGAGCATCATCGTCGCGGCCGCTCTCGCCGCTCCCACACCGGCTCCCACCGCCCGCCCGACCACCCCTGCTGCACGGCACGCGGACCACTCCGGCCACGAAGCCATGCAGCACACCGCTGCCGGCCATGACATGCCGTGCTGCAAGGACAAGAAGGCCGACTGCTGCAAGGACGGGCAGGGCGACTGCTGCAAGGGTCAGCACGCCAAGGCGGGTGAACCCGCCGCGGACAGCGGTCACCAGCACCAGCACTAACAGCTAAGCGGCGATCAACGGTGAGCGGCCTGCCCGATGGCAGCCGCTTGCCCGATTTCCCGGGAGAATCACGTGAAAACCAGCTTCCTGCTGGCGACGGGCCTTATCGGCCTGCTCGTCGTAACTCCAGCTGCTGCCCAGCATGCCGGACACGAACAATCGGCTCCGCCAGCGCAAGCGGAAGAGAGCCATACCGGCGATGCGGAGACCGCCCAGCCCGAGGTCGACGATAGCCAGATGGACCACTCGCAGATGGACCATTCGCAAATGGGGCATGACACCCGCTCAACTGCGACCGAGGACCATTCGGCTCATGCGTCGATGACGGGCGCGCTTGGTTCCTACCCGGTCGGGCGAGAGTCCTCTGGAACCGCGTGGCAGCCAGACAACTCCGAGCACCGCGGCCTGATGAAGACCGTTGGCGACTGGCACCTGATGGGTCATGCCGACCTCAACCTCGTCTACAGCAAGCAGGGCGGCCGGCGCGGCGACAACAAGGCGTTCGTGTCCGGCATGGTCATGGGCATGGCGCGGCGTCCGGTCGGTGCCGGCACGCTGCAGCTTCGGGCCGGCTTCAGCCCCGATCCGCTGATGGGCCGCACGGGCTACCCCTTGCTGCTGGCGAGTGGCGAGACGGCGAACGGTCGCGACCGGCTGATCGACCGGCAGCACCCGCACGACTTCTTCATGGAGCTGTCCGCCTCCATCTCGCAGCCGATTGGCCCGAAGAGCAGCGTCTTCCTGTACGGCGGTCTGCCGGGCGAGCCGGCGTTCGGGCCGGGGGCCTTCATGCACCGCGAGTCGATTATGGACTCGCCCGAAGCACCGATCAGCCATCATTGGCTCGATTCGCAGCATATTACCTTCGGGGTGCTGACGGCTGGGGTGGTGCTGGACCGGATCAAGCTCGAAGCGTCCCGCTTCAACGGGCGGGAGCCGGATGAGCGCCGCTGGAACATCGAGACGGGTCCGCTCGACTCCACCGCCCTGCGCATCAGCTGGAACCCGACTGACGAGCTTGCCCTGCAGGCGAGTTGGGCCGACCTCAAGGAGCCGGAACAGTTGGAGCCCGGAGTAGACCAGAAGCGCTGGTCGGCGAGTGGCATGTACGCCCTTGACCTCGCCAACGGCGTTCGGTGGGCCTCGACGCTCGCCTGGGGACGGCGCACTGCCGAGGGCCACAGCTACGACGCGTTCGTGGCTGAAAGTTCGATCAAGCGGAATCTCTGGACCTTCTTTGGGCGCGGCGAGATCACCGAGAACAATGAACTGGTGGAGGCCGAGGGTGAGGAGGAGCATGGCGAGGCATTCC
>CADCWB010000016.1 GCA_902806295.1 uncultured Sphingomonas sp.
TCTGACCCCTGCGGTGCAGCTTGCTGCCGGCACGTTCAACCTGGCGATCACCGGCGTTAACCGCGGCAACGGTTCGCTCGGCGGCACCGTCACCATCCGTGACGTCGGCGCGGTTCCGGAGCCGGCTACCTGGGCGATGATGCTGCTGGGCTTCGGCGCAATCGGCGTCGGCTTCCGTCGCTCGCGCCGTCGCCAGACCGGCCTCCTGCAGATCGCCTAATCACTCACTAGCGATGCGCACGTCTGACCCGCGCCTAAGAGATTAGGTGCGGGTCTCTCGTTCAAGCTCATTGCTGCCACGCGGACAAGGATCGGGAGCGGCGATGCACTTGGCACTCCGACTCGTCAGACCTGCAATCGGGGTCCTGGCCCTGGTGTCGATAACCGTGGCGAAGAACGCTTCGGCGGCCACATCGGCCGCTCCGAGTCATGTTCCCGACAGAACACTGCTCAGGGTTCTTGGAATCTCGGCAGCGCACCTGCTTGAGCCGGCTCGGATCGGCGCGAGATTCGGCGTGGTCACGAGCGGCCATCGAACGACCGGGCACAACAGCCGGGTAGGCGGCGTAGCGAACAGCCATCATCTTTTTGGTCGCGCGTTGGACGTGCAGCGGAAACCAGGGGTGACGCACCAGATGCTGGACGCGGCCCTGCGGCGGGCCGGTTTTCGGCTGATCGAGTCCATCGACGAGGTAGATCATAGCCACTTCGCGTTTCTACCTGGTCTGCCAGTCCCGGCGATCCATCCCAAACCGGTTGCAGCCATAGCAGCGGTGACGAACAAGCCCGCCCCGCCTCGCGTGCTCGCCGACAACCATGGGCAATTGCTGTTGGACAGCGCCATGCCAAGCACCACTGGCGTTGCCGGCTCGAACTGACTGCAACTTCGCGCTGGAAACGGCGAGCGCCTCGCCCTAGCCAGACTGCCTGGAGCAAACGAGCCTGGGAGTGGCCTCCTGGCAAGCCGTGGCGGAGGATGATCTGAGTTCTGAACGCCACTCAGAACTTTTTGCGCAGCAATGGCGCGTCCGCTGGCATGACTATCTGCCAGTCGCCGCCCTGGTCCTTGTCATGGTAACTGCCTGGCTGGCGCACATGCGCACCGGCGGGATGGCCGACTGGGGCGTCTCCGCGGCCGCACTGATGCAGGGTAGGTACGACACGGTCGGCCTCCACATGTTTGCCCATGGAGGGCTCTCTCATCTTCTGATGAACTCGCTCGGTCTGTTGGAGATCGGTGGGCTAGTGACAGCTCGCTTGGGGAGCTTTCCGAAGGGATGGGTTCGCCTCCTTGCGGCATTCGGTCTCTCGGGCCTGTCGAGCATGATCTTCTTCTTGTCGTTCCACCAGCATGGGGAGATCCCGATGATCGGAGCGTCAGGTGCGATCTACGGTTTGGTGGGGCTCATGCTCGGCATCCGCCTGATCGAGGAACTGGAAGAGGTTCAGCTCAGCAAGCTACCGCTGGCACTCGCCTGGTTCGTTCGCGACAACATACTCTTTTTGGCCCTTCTGCTCGTCAGCGGGGCGCTGGCCGGGTTAGGCGGCGGGATTGCCTGGGAGGCTCACTTGGGAGGCTTCCTGTTCGGCTTGTGCGTGGGGCCCTGGCTGCTGCCGCCATCATCGGTCGAGCAAACCCCGCTGGATGCATAGCGCACCAGTTGAGGCGACCCTTCGGCCAGATGCGTTGGCGAAGCTCGCTTCTTTGCAGGCAGGCCTCATACCTGTCGAACAAACCCGGCGCTGTCCTACACTCCTCCCTCTCGTCTAAGCTCCGCCACTCGGCTCTTTCTTCCTGATGGTTTCTCCTCTTCCCACCCCAGCGCTCATGTGGCGCGTGGGGGAGGTGCATAAGGGCATGGCGTACCTGTAACCTTTGTCACCTTAAGCGTTGCGCCAAGCACCGAACCGCCACCTCGGGACAGCGCCACTACCGTGACCACTGGGACCGTTCGCCCGCTCGCTTGCCCCGCCCTCCCGGCCCGGCTAACCGCCACTCGTGCAGCCCACTTCCCCGCTCGCGATCCTCGATTTCCAGCTGTTCTGGGTCGCGCGCTTCTGTGCCGTGCTGGCCACGATGGGCATGGTCGTGATCATCGGCTACCAGGTCTACGACGTCGCCCGCGCTGACTACGGCATGCCGATCCGCGAGGCGGCCTTCATGCTGGGCCTGCTCGGGCTGGTGCAGTTCGTCCCGCTCGCCATCCTTACCCCCGTCGCGGGCTGGACCGCGGACCGTTTCGAGCGGCGCACGGTGGCTCGGCTCGCCAACGCCGTGGACATGACCGTGGCGCTGGCGCTCGGCTGGTTCACCTATGCCGACGCCCTGTCGCTGCCGCTGCTGTTCACGCTGGCGGCGCTGCACGGGGTGGCGCGGGTGTTCACCGGCCCGTCGATGTCCGCGATCGCACCCAACATCGTTCCGCCGGAACTGCTGCCCAAGGCCATCGCCCTGTCTTCCATCGCCTGGCAGTCGGCCTCGGTCGCCGGACCGGCGCTGGGCGGCTTCCTTTACGCGGCCGGTGCGCCCCTGCCCTATTGGGCCGCGACCGCGCTGATGGGGGTGGCAATCCTCGCGCTGACCCCGATCCGCCGCGTCGTCCCGCCGCCCATGCAGGGCAGCGCGCATCCAATCCGCCAGATGATCGACGGCTTGAGCTATGTCCGCAATCACCGCTTCCTGCTCGGCGCCATCACGCTGGACTTGTTCGCCGTCCTGCTCGGCGGCGCGACCGCCATGCTGCCGGTGTTCGCACGCGACATTCTGAACGTCGGCACAGAGGGGCTCGGGCTGCTGCGCGCCGCACCGGCGGTGGGGGCTGCGCTGGTCGCTGGGGTGTTCGCCGTCCGCCCCTTGAAGCACAACGTCGGCGTGAAGATGCTCCTCGCGGTCGCCGCCTTCGGGCTGATGACCATCGTCTTCGGCTTCTCCCGTTCGCTGCCGCTGTCGATGGCCGCCCTCGCGCTGCTCGGCGCGGCCGACATGCTGTCGGTCTATGTCCGCTCCAGCCTGGTGCAGCTGCACACCCCCGACATGATGCGGGGGCGCGTGTCGGCCGTGTCCGGGCTGGCCATCTCGGCATCCAACGAACTTGGTGAGCTGCAGTCGGGTGTGGCCGCGGCGCTGCTTGGTCCGGTCGGCGCGGTGGTGTTCGGCGGCGGCGCTGCCATTGTCATCGCGGGCCTCTGGTCCCAACTCTTTCCCGAACTTCGGCGGGCGCGAACCTTCGACCCGTCACCCGAAATGCTCCCCCAGGCCCTCCAAGAGGAGAAACCCGCATGAAGGCCGACACCGTACTCGACACCATCGGCAACACGCCGCACATCCGCGTCAATCGCCTGTTCGGCGACCGCGCCGAGGTGTGGATCAAGTCCGAGCGCTCCAACCCGGGCGGCTCGATCAAGGATCGCATCGCGGTGGCGATGATCGAGGAGGCCGAACGCTCCGGCAAGCTCCAGCCCGGCGGCACGATCGTGGAGCCGACCAGCGGCAACACCGGCGTCGGGCTGGCGATGGTCGCGGCGGTGAAGGGCTACAAGCTCATCCTGGTCATGCCGGAAAGCATGAGCTTGGAGCGCCGCCGCCTGATGCTAGCCTTCGGCGCCACCTTCGACCTCACCCCGCGTGAGAAGGGCATGAAGGGTGCCATCGCCCGTGCCGAGGAGATCGTCGCCGAGACCCCAGGCGCGTGGATGCCGCAGCAGTTCGACAATCCAGCCAACATCCAGGTCCACCTCGACACCACGGTGAACGAGATCCTGGCCGACTTCGGCGACGAGGGCTTCGACGCGCTGATCACCGGCGTGGGTACGGGTGGCCACATCACCGCCTGCGCCCGCGTGCTCAAGCAGCGCTGGCCGCAGCTCAAGGTGTTCGCGGTTGAACCAACCTTATCGCCCGTCATCTCCGGCGGCGCGCCCGCTCCGCATCCAATCCAGGGCATCGGCGCCGGCTTCATCCCGCATAATCTGGAGGTCGGCCTACTCGACGGCGTGATCCAGGTGGGCGCGGAAGAGGCTCGCGAAATGGCCCGTCGCTCGGCTCGGGAAGAAGGGGTGCTGGTCGGCATCTCGTCGGGCGCGACCCTCGCGGCGATCGAACAGAAACTCCCCGAACTTGGTGAATGCCCGCGGGTGCTCGGCTTTCACTACGACACCGGGGAACGTTATTTGTCCGTACCCGACTTCCTTCCCGAATAAGGTTAAAGTGCCGCCAAGCACGGCGCTTAGCCAATGCGTTAACGCCTGAGGGCTAGTGTTCCCCCACATCGTTGTGGGGACCTATGCGGCGGACGCGTCTGGGAGTCGGGATCGAGGAACACGGCACGGTCGCACGAGCGACAGTGCGTGAAGCGTTGCTGTTCGACGTTGCTCCGCCGGAGAATGACGGCGATCGCTCACTGGCGGCCCGCCGGGTTGGCATGTTCGCCTTCGCTCCGATGCTGCTGGCCGCGACCCACGCGGTGGTTGGACTGACCCTGCTGTTCCAGGGCGTCGGCTCATCCAGCTGGGGCGCTATCTTCAATGCGGTGCTGCCGCTTATCCTCGCCATGGTGCTCGACGGAGCTGCGGGCTTGATGCTGCACCTACACCGCAAGATGATGCTGTCGCCGCATACCATCGGACGCATGTTGATCTGCTACCTCGTCGCTTCCGGTGTGCTGTGGATGCTGTTCGCTCGGGCGGCGCAAGATTTCTCCGGCATCAATCACGCCAGCTTCCTGCCGCTGGTGCTGGGCGCCGGCGTGGCAATGCGCAGCCTTACGTCGGTCGGCTCACCGCCACTGGCCGTCGCCAACGCGCTGGCTGGAACGGTCGGTGCGGCGATGTTCTCTCAAGACGGCGTGGTCACAGCCACCATCGCAGCACTGTCATTGCTGGCGGTAGCGTACAGCGTCACCGTAACCCGAAAGATGCTCGCCAGCTCCCGTCGGCGGCTGCAGCTGGATTATCTGGCACGCAAGGCGCTGAACTTCGTCGCTGAATTCGAGGCGTCAGGACGAGGTTGGTTCTGGGAAACCAATTACACGGGCACATTATCGTACGTCAGCCAGCAGTTGGCCGACGACTTCAAGACCACTCCCGAAGCACTGCTTGGGCGGCAGTTCACGGATCTCCTCTCGGTCGGGTCCGCAGGCGAAGGTCTGCGGGAAGAGCGCACGCTCGGCTTTCATCTTTCGGCTCGTTTCCCCTTCTCGGATGTGGTCGTTCGCCCGGCCAGCGACGAAGACGTCCATTGGTCGCTGTCCGGCAACCCTGTGTTCGACGACCAGGGCCGCTTCCTCGGCTTCCGCGGCATCGGCACGGATCTGACCGAACAGCGCCGCTCGGAACAGGAGATTAGCCGTCTTGCTCGGTTCGACTCGCTGACTAGTCTGCCCAATCGAGCGATGATGCGGCAAACGTTGGACGAGGCGCTACGCAACGCAGCGCGACGCCAGCGCGGCTGTTCGCTGTTCCTGATCGACCTCGATCGCTTCAAGAATGTCAATGATACGCTTGGTCACCCGGTCGGCGACGCCTTGCTGAAGCAGGTTGCGGTGCGGCTCACGTCTGTCATGGGCGAGCACGGCCAGATCGGGCGATTGGGAGGCGACGAGTTCAAGGCGGTGCTGCCTGGGACCGTTGACATCGGCCTGCTTGAATCCCTCTCCCGCACCCTGATCAGCGAAGTGTCTCGTCCTTACGAGATCGAGGGCCATCGGGTGACGATTGGAGCATCCGTCGGCATCGCCATTGGCGACCCTGGGCGAGCTTGCGCCGATAGCCTGGTGCGCAACGCCGACTTGGCGCTTTATGCCGCCAAGGCTGCCGGGCGGGGCAAGCATTGTTTCTACGAAGCTTCGATGCACTCGGAGGCGAGCGACCGACAGGTGCTGGAAAATGATCTTCGACAGGCGTTGGAACGAGACGAACTCGCCGTGCACTTCCAGCCGATCGTTCGTGCTGCCGGCGAAGAGATCGCGGGCTTCGAAGCTCTGGTTCGATGGCAACATATGACTCGTGGGCCAATCTCGCCGGCCAAGTTCATTCCGTTGGCCGAAGAATGCGGCATGATTGGGCGGATTGGCGAATGGGTGCTGCGCACCGCCCTGACAGAGGCGGCAAAATGGCCCGAGGCCGTGCGAGTTGCGGTGAATCTGTCGCCTATTCAGTTCTACGATCCCGCCATCGTCGAGGTGGTCGACCGCGCCTTGCAGGATACCGGCGTTGCGCCCCACCGGCTCGAGCTGGAGATCACCGAGGGCGTGTTCCTGGCTGATAGCGATGCCACCGACGACACGTTCGCTAGGCTAAAGAAGCTGGGGGTTCGACTTGCCCTCGACGACTTCGGTACGGGTTATTCGTCGCTTGGCTATCTGAAGAAGGCGCCGTTCGACAAGATTAA
>CADCWB010000017.1 GCA_902806295.1 uncultured Sphingomonas sp.
AGGCGGCGCGCCTGGTCGCCACGGCCGAGCCATATCAGCGGTTGATACATCAACCGCCGCACCTCGACGCCCCTAGTCCCGCCGACAATGACGACGGGGCGATCAGCTTTCAGATTCGGCACGCTGATCGTCTGGAGGGGACCGGGGCACCTATCGGCCTCGATACCGAGCAGAGGACGGTTTCGTCCCGGTCTCCTCTTGTTTTCCCGTGGCCGACAAGGAGCCATCCGCGGAATGAGATGAGCGTCGGACAGCGGCTGTTGTGGATCGCAATGATCGCAATGGGCGCGAGTTTCTCCGCCGGAATGTATCTGGCGGGACTTGAGAGTCTGGCGCGTCTCGCCGGGCGCTAAGCGACCGGCCCTCCTCCCATTTCCGCAGCCATTCACCCCGGGCGCGCTGCGCGTCCGGAAAGGAGTAGTCATGCGCAAACAGATGATCGAGAAGTCCGCTCACGAAGTCGCCACCCAGGTCCGTGCCGTGGAAGACAGCATCGAGATTGCGCTGAGCGAGCTCGCCGAACTGCAGAGCCGCTTCATCCGGACCCGCGCCATCGCTGGCGTCGGTATCGCCACCGGCCATGAGGCGCTGGAGCAGATCGCCGTGGCGCTGCAAAGCCTCGTCGCTGCGCGCGGCGGCATGGCCAATGCTCACGCCGCGCTGGCCGAAGCGAAGACCCGCGTTCCGGGCCTTCGCACCATTGCCTTCGGTGATGGCATGGAGTGCCCCAAGGAGAAAGTCGCTCAGCTGCGCGCCGTCAGCTAAGCGCGTCAACTAGCGGGGAAGGCCGGCGCTCTTGGCGTCGGCCCTTTCCTCACAAGGACACCCATGGCGCGGATCGTCATATATTATTGCCTGCTGCTGCTGGTGGTCGTGATTGCATTCCGGCGGGGCGACCGTGAGACCCGCTTGGCCGCGCTTATCTGTCTCGCGGCGTCCGTACTGTCGGCCGCTGTGATGCAAGACAATGACCGTCTCGAAAGCGGCATCGCGCTGGTCGACTTGGCAGTATTGGCCAGCTTCGTCGCCATTGCCCTGCGTTCCGAACGTTTTTGGCCATTGTGGGTCAGCGGCCTGCAACTGACGACTTCCATTTCGCACCTGTTGTTCATGCTCCAGCCCACACTGCTCGACCTTGCCTATCATGCAGCCATGCGGTTCTGGAGCTATCCCATTCTCCTCATCTTGGTGATCGCCGCGTTGCGCACCCACCGTTACACGCCCGCCGTCCAGCAGTCCGCTTAGTTGCGCGGCCTCCCAGGCGCGCTACACACCGCGCGCAATGACCGCTCTCCCGCACCCTTTACATGCATTGCTCGACGCGATTGAAGAGGCGGCCTTGCTGGTGCGGGGCGAGCGCACCATCGCCGCCAATGCCGCTGCTCACCGCCTGCTGGGCCATGACATCGTCGACCGAGACGTGCGCATCGCGGTTCGCCAGCCTCACGCACTTCGGGCGATCCTGGCCGGTCGCCAAACGGCGCAAGAAGTCACCGGTATCGCCGGCCTGGGCCGGAGCTGGGGCCTGCTGATCCGCCCGTTGGAAGACGGTCTGTTACTGGTCCGCTTGGCTGACCGCTCCGCGATCCGCGCCGCCGAGAAGATGCGGGTCGACTTCGTAGCGAACGCCAGCCACGAGCTGCGCACCCCGTTGTCGACGATCATGGGCTATGCCGAAACCCTGGCCGAGAATGGCGACCTGCCAAGCCATTTGCGGCAGCAGTTCGGCCAGTCGATTCATGGGGAAGCCAAGCGCATGCTGCGCATAGTCTCCGACCTGATGAGCCTATCACGGATCGAGGCCGAACGCTTCGTCGAGCCGGCCGAGCGAGTCAGCCTGGGGGATGTCGCCCGCATCGCCGCCGAGAATGGCCGGCCATTGGCCGAGAGCCGCGGTTGCCGCATTGCGGTCGAAGTCGAAGCCGACTTACCCGAGGTGGCGGGCGACTTCGCGCAACTTCTGCAACTTGCCGACAATCTGGTGGCGAACGCGGTTCGATATGGCTGCGGGGGCGCAGCTGAAGTAGTCGAGCTTCTGGTGCGAGGGGATGGGCGCGACGTCCTGCTCAGTGTTCGCGATCATGGCGATGGCATTGCCGCTACTCACGTGCCCCGCCTGACCGAGCGCTTCTACCGCGTCGATGCGGCCCGCAGCCGCGACTCGGGGGGGACGGGTCTCGGCCTCGCCATTGTTAAACACATCGTCGAACGGCACCGCGGTCGGCTCGAGATTGCCAGCGCACCCGGCCACGGAACCGACGTGCAAGTGAGGTTGCCGCTCCCCCTGTCATGAAACTGCAACCTCTCCGTCACAGAGGACTCGTCAACCGGACGCTAGTGGGCCGCGGGGCAAGGGCCGCACCGGCGGCTCGCTACGGAGTTTGCGAACACCATGAAGAAGATCGCTTCTGCGCTGCCGCTGGCGGCGCTTCTCACGGCCTGCGGCGGCAGCGGCGGCGGTTCGGGCGGAAGCTCCGCCGCGCAGCTGAAGATCGTTGGCTCGTCCACGGTGTACCCGTTCACCACGGCGGTCGCGGAAGCATTCCAGCGCGCCAACCCGGGCACCAGCGTCATCGTTGAGTCGACCGGCACCGGGTCGGGCGTGAAGCTGTTCTGCGGCGGTGTCGGGGAGCAGCACCCCGACATGGTCAACGCCTCGCGGGCCATGAAGAAGTCCGAATATGACGCGTGCGCCGCAACCGGCGCCAGGAACGTCATCGAAGTGCCGATCGGCATCGACGGACTCACCCTGATTGAGTCCAACAAGGCCGCTCCGCTGAAGGTCACGGTGGCCGACATCTACAAGGCGATCGCCGCCAACCCGTTCGGCAAGGGCGCCAATCGCGCCCAGACGTGGCGCGACGTAAACCCCAGCCTGCCGGCGGTGAAGATCCGCGTGCTCGGCCCGCCTCCGACCTCCGGCACCCGCGACAGCTTGGCCGAGCTGATCCTGACCAAGGGCTGCGAAAGCGATCCCGCGATGAAGGAGCTGAAGAAGGCCGACGAGGCGAAGCACAAGGACTTCTGCACCAAGGTCCGCGAGGACGGCGTCTATGTCGAAGCCGGCGAGAACGACAATTTGCTGGTGCAAAAGGTCGAGGCCGACCCGGGCACGGTCGGCGTCCTGGGGTACAGCTTCCTGGCGGAGAACGCGGATCGGGTCCGCCCGGTCGAGATCGGCGGCGTGCTGCCGACCGAAGCCACCATCCAGGATCTGAGCTATCCTGGCGCTCGCAAGCTCTACTTGTATGTCAAGGGCGAGCACATGACGGCCAAGCCCGCCATCAAGAATTTTCTGGCGGAGTATGCCAAGCAGTGGGCGAGCGGCGGTGCATTGGAGAAGCGCGGACTGGTGCCGTTCGCGGGTGCGGAAGCCCAGGCGGCCGCTGCTCAGGCCACTGCCCTGAAGCCGCTCGACGCAGCGACCCTCAAGTAAGCTCAAGGCGACGAGCGTCATGACCTTGAGCCTGGCACTCGTCGCCGTGCTGCTGATCGCCGCAGCCGCGGGGTTCCTTGGGCGTTCGCGCGCCCGGGTGCTCCGCCGCGGCGGCGAACGGCTCAACAGCCTGCCGAATTATCATGGGCTATACTGCTTCCTTTGGGCTGCCCTGCCCGCCTTGCTGTTCCTGGCGATCTGGTCGCCCATCCAGGGTCAACTGGTCGAACAGGCGGTTCTGGCCAGCCCGGCCGGGCAGCAATTGCCCGACTTCGACATGGCGCGCGATGCGATTACCAGCGAAGCTTATGAGATCGCCACCGGACAACGCTCGGCCGGGTTCAATCCGGAGTCGACCGCACTCGCGCCGGTCTATGGCCAGTACCTCAACCGCTACGCCGGGATCGGTGGCGGTTTCGCCATCCTGCTCGCGCTCGCCGGCGCCGCTTGGGGACTGACGCGGGTTCGCACGAGCTTCCGTGCCCGAAGCGGAGTCGAGCGCTGGGTCATGGGCCTGCTGGTCGCAGCGTCGCTGATCGCGATCCTGACCACCCTTGGTATCGTCCTCTCGCTGCTGTTCGAATCGCTGCGCTTCTTCTCCATGGTGCCGGCAAGCGAGTTCCTGTTCGGCACCCAGTGGTCGCCGCAAACTGCTTTGAGAGCCGATCAGGCCGGCTCCTCGGGCGCATTCGGTTCGATCCCGCTATTCTGGGGCACCATCTTCATTGGCGCGATCATCGCCATGATCGTTGCCATTCCGCTCGGCCTGATGAGCGCGATCTTCCTGACCCAATATGCCCACGCGCGCGTGCGCTCGGTGCTGAAACCGGTGCTCGAGATCCTCGCCGGGGTTCCAACCGTGGTGTACGGCTATTTCGCCGCGTTGACCGTTGCTCCTGCAGTGCGTGACCTGGGTCTGGCGATCGGCATCGGCTCGGCCAGCTCCGAAAGCGCTCTGGCGGCCGGCCTCGTGATGGGCATCATGATCATCCCGTTCGTCAGCTCCATGGCCGATGACAGCATCGCGGCCGTTCCTCAGGCGATGCGCGACGGCAGCCTGGCGATGGGCGCGACCCGTTCCGAGACCATCCGCAAAGTCGTGCTGCCGGCCGCCCTACCCGGCGTGGTCGGCGGCGTATTGCTGGCGGTCAGCCGGGCGATCGGCGAAACCATGATCGTGGTGATGGCCGCAGGTCTTGCCGCCAACCTGACCGCCAATCCATTCGACAGCGTCACCACGGTCACCACTCAGATCGTCCAGCTGCTGACCGGTGACCAGGAATTCGACAGCCCAAAGACATTGGCCGCCTTCGCATTGGGCCTCGCGCTGTTCATCATCACCCTGATCCTCAACTTGATCGCGCTGACAGTGGTGCGGCGGTACCGGGAAGCATATGAGTAACCGGCTCGACACCTCCCCGACTGAACGCTGGGCGGGCGACGCGATGAAGAAGCGGGTCGCGCGCCGCTACGCTGCGGAGCGGCGCTTCAAGCTGCTTGGCTTCTCGGCTGTTGCGCTCTCCGTCCTGTTCCTGGCTTTCCTGCTTTTCACCATGGCCTCCCGGGGCCTCGGGGGGTTCAGCCAGCACGAGGCGAAGCTGACGATCGACTTCCCAAGGTCGGACCTGATGGTCGATCCGGCTGCGCTGGCCGGACCTCAAGCCGCCGAGGTGGTCGCCAACGCCGGGCTGGACAATGTTGTCGCCGCCGCTGCGACAGCCACTTATGGCCCCGAGGCGGCGGAGTTGTTCGGCGAGGCTGCTGCTCGTGGTCTGGGTCGCGAGCTCGTCGCCGACCCGGAGCTGCTGCAGCGGCGCGCAGAACTGTGGCTGCCGGTGTCCTCCGACGTGGATGTTGCCGCCAAGGGCGAAGGTGAAGCCGGGGCCGAGAAACTCGTCACGGCGCTGCGCGAGCGTGGCGCGCTCAAGCGCGGTTTCAACGCCGATTTCCTTTCCATGTCGGATGCGACGGACCCAGGCAGCGTAGGCGTCTGGGGAGCGCTCAAGGGCAGCTTCCTGACGATCCTGGTCACCATGCTGCTCGCGTTCCCAATCGGCGTGCTGTCCGCAGTCTATCTTGAGGAGTTCGCCCGGCGGAACCGGTGGAATGATCTGGTCGAGGTCAGCATCAACAATCTTGCCGCCGTGCCGTCGATCATCTTCGGCCTGCTCGGCCTAGCGGTGTTCCTCAACGTCATGCACCTGCCGCGCTCGGCACCGCTGGTAGGCGGGCTGACTTTGGCGCTGATGACCATGCCGGTGATCGTGATCGCCGGGCGCAACGCGATCAAGGCCGTGCCGCCCTCCATCCGGGACGCCGCGCTCGGCGTTGGCGCAAGCAAGATGCAGGTCGTCTTTCACCACGTCTTACCGCTGGCACTGCCCGGCATCCTGACCGGCACGATCATCGGCATGGCCCGCGCGCTCGGCGAGACCGCGCCGCTGCTGATGATCGGCATGCGGGCCTTCATCGCCGCACCGCCCTCGGGCATCGTCGAGCCAGCCACGGTGCTGCCCGTGCAGATCTTCCTCTGGTCGGACGAGGTCGATCGTGGCTTCGTCGAGAAGACCAGCGCCGCCATTATCGTGCTGCTCATCTTCATGCTGCTGATGAACGGCCTCGCCATCTATCTCCGCAACCGCTTCGAGCGCCGCTGGTAACCCATGACTATGACCCAAGAAAAACAGCCCATCTCGACCAACTCGACGGTTCCGTTTCCGTCCACCGCGATAGCGGCCGAAGCGGCGCGCGACGACGCCGGCCTGGCGAAGGAGGACACGGCGTTCACCGACCAGCCGGAGTCCGTTCCGGCTAAGGCACCGCCGATCACCGTCGAGACGCCCAGCCCGGAGCCGCAGGACACCGCGGAGGGCGCCGCCGCCGGCCCGCCCAAGATGAAGGCCAACGGAGTCAGTGTATTCTATGGTGAGAAGCAGGCGCTCAAGAGCGTCTCGATCCAGGTCCACGATGACAAGGTGACGGCCTTCATCGGTCCGTCGGGCTGCGGCAAGTCGACCTTTCTGCGCTGCCTCAACCGGATGAACGACACCATCCCGGGCGCGCGCGTCACGGGTGACATCAGCCTCGATGGGCAGGACATCAACTCACCCGACATGGACGTCGTGCAGCTGCGCGCGCGCGTCGGCATGGTGTTCCAGAAGCCGAACCCGTTCCCGAAGTCGATCTACGAGAACGTCGCCTACGGCCCCCGCATCCACGGCCTTGCCCAAGGCAAGACCGAGATGGACGCGATCGTCGAAAAGTCGCTTCGTCGGGCTGGGCTGTGGGAAGAGGTCAAGGATCGTTTGCAGGAAAGCGGCACCGCCCTGTCCGGCGGGCAGCAGCAGCGGCTGTGCATCGCGCGGGCCATCGCGGTCGATCCCGAAGTCATCCTGATGGACGAGCCCTGCTCGGCGCTCGACCCGATCGCGACGGCCAAGATCGAAGAGCTGATCCATGAGCTACGCGGCCGTTACG
>CADCWB010000018.1 GCA_902806295.1 uncultured Sphingomonas sp.
ATGACCAAATTGAACGGGTCGGTCAGGCCGCCCTCGAGCAATCCGCGGCGCATTTCGATGATCGGATCGAACTTGCTGAACAGGTCGGGTGCGGTGCCCCCGGGCGCAGGTCTACCCGCATCGGCCGTAATGGCGAGGCCCGGATCGGTCACGCGTCGCTCCTGAGCTCGGCCACCGCATCGACCAGCTGTCCGACGGTCTCGATCTCCGCCGCCCGGTTCATGGTGATGATGATGTCGAACTCATCTTCCACCGCGGCAACGAAATCCATCACTGTCAGGCTGTCCCATTCGAGATCCTGGGCGAAGCGCGTTTCCTCGGACACGGCGATGCCCTTCTTGTTGAACTCTTCGATCAGGCGGAGGATGGTTTGCAGCCGTTCGTCGCGGTCGGTCATGGTGCGGTCCCTAGTGGTCGCGGCGGGCTGTGACAACGCAAAGGGGCGAAAAGCGGGCAGGATTGGCGCGGCCCCGACTTCCGCTAAGAAGGCGATGATGACCGACCTGCCGCCCTACGCCGACTTGCTCCAACTTCGTGCGCAGGAGCGGGACGATGGGTCGGTGCAGTTCGTCATGCCTTGGCATGACGATGTGATGGGCCGGCCGCAGTTCTTGCACGGCGGCGCGATCGCCGGGCTGTTGGAGTTTGCGGCTTACGAGACCTTGCGTCGCGCCGTGCGCGGTGAGCGCACCACCATGAAACCGATCACCGTAACGGTGAATTACATGCTCGGCGGGCGCGATCTGGAGACCTATGCCGACGCCGTCGTGGAGCGGCTTGGCCGCAGCCTCGCCAACGTCGAGGCGTTCGCCTGGCAGCAGGATCGGGGGCGTCCAATCGCCAGCGCGCGGATCAACTTCCTGCTCGACCGGGCATGATGTGCTCCTGCGCAGGCAGGAGCCCAGTTCTTTTTCCCGGCGCGGCCAAAAGGTACTAGGCTCCTGCCTGCGCAGGAGTGCTAATAACCGGAGAGCTCCGCGACCTTGCCGGCGTGATAGCGCCAGTCGCCGAACAGCCGCCCGAGCACGGCTTCGCGCTTCATGTACAGCCCGATATCATGCTCGTCGGTCATGCCGATGCCACCATGCATTTGCACACCCTCTTGCACGGCGAGTTGCGCCGAGCGGTTGGCCTTTGCCTTTGCCACATGGACCATCAGCTCGGCCCGCCCGCTGCCAGAGTCGAGCAATTCGGCCGCCTTGTAGGTCGCCGCCCGGGCAATCTCGATCTCGCCGTACAGGTGCGCGGCACGGTGCTGCAGCACCTGGAACTCGCCGATCAGCTTGCCGAACTGCTTGCGCGCCTTCAGGTAGTCGATCGTCATCTCGGTCGCGCCCGTCGCCAAGCCGACCAGCTCCGCTGCAGCGCCCGTCCGTCCCGCCGCGAGCGCGCGCGAGATCGGCGTCCAGCCGCCATCGATTTCACCTACCACCGCGTCGGCATCGACCGCGACGTTGCTGAGGGTCAGCCGTGCTGCCTTGCTGGCATCGGCCAAGGTGACGTTCTCGACGTCCAGCCCGGCAGCGTTGCGCTCCACCGCGAACAAGGTGAGACCCTTGCGCTCGCTGGCAGAGCCACCGGTCCGCGCCGCGATCAGGATCACGTCGGCCGAGGCCCCATGCACCACGAACTGCTTCGTGCCCGAGAGGGTGAAGCCGTTGCCCGACCGGCTCGCCTGAAGCGTTGTCCGCTCGGGCGCGTGGCTCCTGCCCTCGTCGACTGCGAGCGCCGCGACCGTGTCGCCCGACAGGATGCCGGGGAACCAGCGGTCGCCCTGAGCCGAGCCTTCGAGCGCCTTGGCGGCGGCGAGCGCGGTGGTCAGAAAGGGCGAAGGCGTCAGGTTGCGCCCGACCTCCTCCAGCACCAGTACCGCCTCGGTCGTACCGAGCCCAAGCCCGCCCTTGTCCTCCGGGATGGCAATGCCCGTCAGGCCCAACTCGGCAAACTGCTTCCACAGCCCGTGCCCGAACCAATCTTTGCAGCCGCTATCGCGCCAGTGGCGCAGCTGCTGCTTGATCGTGCCTTCCTCCGCCAGGAAGGACTTGGCCATGTCTTGCAGCTGTTTCTGATCGTCGGTGAGCAGGGTCACGTCAGGCTCCGGGAAGTCGAAGAATATGCTTGGCGACGATGCCGAGCTGGATCTCGCTGGTGCCGCCCTCGATCGAGTTGGCCTTGGTGCGCAGCCACTCGCGCGCCGGCTTGCCGCCGCGGGTGCGCTCGCTGTCCCATTCCAGCGTGTCGGAGCCGCCCGCCGCCATCATCAGCTCGTGGCGGCGCTTGTTCAGTTCGGTCCCGGCGTATTTCATCATGCTGGGCATGGCCGGGTGGGCCTCGCCGGCCTTGAGCTGATCGAGAAAATGCTCGCTCATCGCGGCAAAGGCCAGTGCGTCGACATCGAACGCCGCCACCTCGGCCCGAAGCAGCGGATCGTCGATCGGCCCGACGCTCTTGCCGAGCAGGGCCGAACCGCCGCCCAGCCCCATGCCGCTGATCATCTCGCGCTCGTGACCGAGCAGATATTTGGCGACGTCCCAACCCTTGTTCAGCTCGCCCACCAGCTGATCCTTGGGCACTTTCACATTATCGAAAAACGTCTCGCAGAACGGCGAATAGCCGCTGATCAGCAGGATCGGCTTGGCCGACACGCCCTCCGACGCCATGTCGAACAGGACAAAGCTGATCCCGCCATGCTTCGACTCGGTCGAGGTCCGCACCAGGCAGAAGATCCAGTCGGCCTGATCGGCGTAGCTGGTCCATACCTTCTGGCCGTTCACGATCCAGTGATCGCCCGCGTCTTCGGCCTTGGTCTGCAAGCCAGCGAGGTCCGACCCCGCGCCGGGCTCCGAATAGCCCTGGCACCAACGGATCTCACCGCGGGCGATCTCGGTCAGGAAGCGTTTCTTCTGCTCTTCCGTGCCATACTTCAGCAGCGCGGGCCCGAGCATGGAGATGCCGAAGCTGGTTAGTGCCGGACGCGCGCCGATCGCCCGCAATTCTTCCTTAAGAACCTTGGCTTCCGCCGGGGACAGCCCCCCGCCGCCATATTCAGTGGGCCAGTCCGGCACGGTCCAGCCCCGCTCCGCCATCACCCCCAGCCAGCGCTGCTGCGCGTCGGACTGGAAGCGGAAGTTGCGTCCGCCCCAGCAGGCATCGTCCTCCGATTTCATGGGTTGGCGCATCTCGGGCGGGCAGTTGGCCTCCAGCCAGGCGCGCGTGTCCGCGCGGAATTGGTCCAGCTCAGCCATCGGACTTGTCTCCCTCTGCAACGCGTCCTAGCGCATTTCCACGCTGCGAAAAGTAGGAGTGAGCCCGATGGACTTCGACCTGACCGAAAGACAAGCTCACTTTCGCGATCGGGTGCGGGCCTTCATCGACAGCCAAGTCCGGCCCCGGCAACAGGACTATTACCGTGAGATCGGCGAGGGCGACCGCTGGCAGCCGCTGCCGCTGATCGAAAGCCTGAAGCCGGTCGCTCGGCAGGCGGGCTTGTGGAACCTGTTCATGCCACCCGGCGGTGCGCTGCAGCATGTCGACGAGAGCTTTCCGTTCGAAGGCGAGCAGCTGACCAACCTCGAATATGCGCTCTGCGCCGAGGAGATGGGCCGGATCGGCTGGTCGTCCGAGGTATTCAACTGCTCCGCGCCCGACACCGGCAATATGTAAGTGCTGCATCGCTACGGCACCCGCGCCCAGAAGGACCAATGGCTCGCGCCGCTGATGCGCGGTGAGATCCGCTCCGCCTTTCTGATGACCGAGCCGGGCGTCGCCTCGTCCGACGCGACCAACATCCAGTGCCGGATCGAGCGTGAGGGCGACGAGTACGTCATCAACGGCAAGAAATGGTGGTCCTCGGGGGCCGGCGATCCGCGCTGCAAGGTCGCAATCCTGATGGGCAAGACCGACATGGAGGCCCGCAAGCACCAGCAGCAATCCATGATCCTGATGCCGTTGGATACGGCCGGGGTGACCGTTGAGCGGGCGCTGACCGTCTACGGCTATGACGATGCGCCGCATGGCCATATGGAGATCCGGCTGGAGAACGTCCGCGTCCCGGCCGACAAACTCCTGCTCGGTGAGGGCCGAGGTTTCGAGATTGCGCAAGGGCGGCTCGGGCCGGGCCGGATCCACCATTGCATGCGGACCATCGGCGCCGCTGAGGAAGCGCTCGAACAGATGGTCAAGCGGCTGCAAAGCCGGGTGGCCTTCGGCAAGCGGCTGTCCGAGCACAGCATCTGGGAACAGCGCGTGGCCGAAGCCCGCATCGAGATCGACTGATCGCGATTGCTATGTCTCAAGGCCGCCGACCTGATGGACAAGGCCGGCAACAAGGCCGCCAAGGCCGAGATCGCGATGATCAAGGTCAAGGCGCCCAACATGGCGCTCAAGACCATCGACGATGCCATCCAGGCACATGGCGGCGCGGGCGTCAGCCAGGACACGCCGCTGGCCTCCAGCTGGGCCGGCATCCGCACGCTGCGCCTCGCCGACGGCCCGGACGAGGTGCACAACCGGGCGATCGCGATGATCGAGTTTGGCAAGCACGCGATCCTCGATCCGCAGGTGCCTTGAATGTCATCCCGGCGCAGGCAGGGATCCCGTTCCACCTGCGGCACGCTAATGGCCAGAGATCCCGGCCTTTTGCCGGAATGACGGAGGAAAGATGACCAAGTCCCTCTTCGACCTGACCGGCAAGGTGGCGATCGTCACCGGTTCGTCACGGGGCATCGGCAAGGCAATCGCCGAGGGCATGGCCGAGCAAGGCGCCAAGGTGGTGATATCCAGCCGCAAGCAGGACGCCTGCGAAGAGCTTGCGGTCGAGCTCAACGGCCGGCACGGCGCAGGCACCGCAGTGGCGATCGCGGCCAGCATCTCGGACAAGGACGCCTTGCAGCGCCTGGTCGACGAAACTCGGGCCCAGTTCGGCCGGATCGACATCCTCGTCTGCAATGCGGCGTCCAACCCCTACTTCGGGCCGATGGCCGGGATCACGGACGATCAGTTCCGCAAGATCATGGACAATAATGTCCTCGCCAATCACTGGCTGACCAGCATGGTCGCGCCAGAGATGCTGGAGCGTGGCGACGGCTCGATCATCATCGTTTCCTCCGTCGGCGGACTGACCAGTTCGACGGTGATCGGAGCCTACAACATCTCCAAGGCGGCCGACCTGCAGCTGGTCCGCAATCTGGCGGCGGAGTTCGGGCCGAGCGGCGTGCGGGTCAACGCGATCGCCCCTGGCCTGGTCCGGACCGACTTTTCCCGCGCGCTGTGGGAGGACCCCGAGATCCTCAAGCGGGTCACGGCGGTCGCCGCCCTGAAGCGCATCGGCGAACCC
>CADCWB010000019.1 GCA_902806295.1 uncultured Sphingomonas sp.
CCCAAGAAGCATGCTCCCGGCACCGTCGTTCACACGCAAGGCTGGCCGCTGGAAGACGCCTGGGGCGGCGGCTGGATCTACCACCAGGACAATCATCAGGTCTCCATCGGCTTCGTGGTCGCGCTTTCTTACAAGAACCCGCACCTGTCGCCGTTCAGCGAGATGCAGCGCTGGAAGCACCATCCCGCCATCAAGTCGCTGCTCGAGGGTGGCCGGCGCGTGTCCTACGGCGCTCGGGCGATCAACGAGGGCGGTTATCAGGCCATCCCGCAGCTGGCCTTTCCGGGGGGAGCGCTGATCGGCTGCTCGGCCGGCTTCGTGAACGTGCCCCGGATTAAGGGGACGCACACCGCCATGAAGAGCGGCATGCTGGCGGCGGAGGCGGCGTTCGAAGCGGTGGCCGCCGACCGGCGTGGCGATGTGCTGGCCGGTTACGAGCCTGCCGTTCGCGACGGCTGGATCGGCGACGAACTCAAGAAGGTCCGCAATGTCGAGCCGGCGGTGGCCAAGCTTGGCTCCACGATCGGCACGCTGGTCGCTGGCACGGACATGTGGATGCGGCAGCTGGGCATCGGCCTGCCCCTCACCATGAAGCACCATTCCGACCACACGACCTTGTGGCGCAAGGATATCGCTCCCCGGATCGACTATCCCAGGCCGGATGGCGTCATCAGCTTCGACAAACTCTCCTCCGTGTTCATCTCGAACACCAATCACGAGGAAGACCAGCCGGTCCACCTGACGCTCAAGGACCCGACGATCCCGACCGGGGTCAACCTGCCGGAATATGACGGACCGGAGCAGCGCTATTGCCCTGCTGGCGTGTACGAATATGTCGAGGAGAACGGCGCCCCGCGCTTGCAGATCAACGCGCAGAACTGCGTCCACTGCAAGACGTGCGACATCAAGGATCCTTGCCAGAACATCAACTGGGTGACTCCGGAGGGTGGCGGTGGCCCGAACTACCCGAACATGTAGCCTGGCGGCGGCGCTGGCGGCCGTTGCGGTCGGGGCGACGCCCGCGACGGCAAGCACCCGGCAGTCCTATCAGCCGAGCAGCGCGACCACCTTTGTTGGAGCTCGCGCGGCCGAGCTGTCGGGCGATCCGCGCCGGGCAGCGATGCTCTATGCCATGCTCGCGCAAAGCGATCCAACCAACGGCATGGTCGCCGACCGAGCGATCAGCCAAGCGATCTCCGCCGGTGACACTGCGCTCGCATTGCGCTTGGCCAGGGGGCGTCCGGCGGTCGCGCTGGGGCTCGATTCGCGGATGCTGCTGACCGCGGATCGGCTGGCGCGGGGCAAGACCGCCGATGCGCTGAGCCTGCTGCGCTCGGATTCGGACAGCGGGACATTGTCGTTCCTGGCCCCGGCGATTGAGGCCTGGGCGGCGGCGGAACGGCGCAACCCTGCGGCGCTGGAGCTGATTTCGCGAGTTCCCGCCGGCAGCATCGTCGCGCCCTACGTCACCGAACACCGCGCCCTGATCCTGTTGCGGCTCAAGCGTTCCGCCGACGCCAGTCCGCTGATCGAGCGAGCGCTGGCTCAAGCCGGGGGCCGCGAGAGCCGGCTGCGCTTGGCCTTTGCGGACGGGCTGTTCCGGGCCGGGGACAAGGCCGCCGCTGCCAAGCTGTTGTCCGGAAGCGACCCCGTCCTGGCTCGTGCCCGCGGCTTGATCGAGCGCAACAAGCGTCCTGGCGGGGGGATCGAGGACCCTGCAACGGCATTCGCCGAGTTGCTGAGCATCATTGCGCTCGACCTCAGCCGAGCGGACGCGCGCTCTTTGCCGATTGCGATGGTCCAGGTCGCGCGAGTGGCCGACCCGCAGCACCCGACCCTGCCGCTGTTGCTTGGGCTGCTGCTGGGCGAGAGCAAGCGGCAGGACGACGCGCTGGCCGTTCTGCGCGGGCTGCCTGGCGACAGCCTGTTCGCCGACGCAGCGCGCGATACCGAGGTGCGAATCCTCATTCGCGACGGCCGGCTAGATGAAGCGGCCGCCCGGGCCCAGGCCTTTGTCTCGTCGTCCAATGCGACAGCGGACGACTGGAGCCGCCTTGGGGATGTGCTCGACGAGTTGGAGCGCCATGGTCCGGCCGCTGAGGCGTTCGCGCGGGCCATCGCGCTGACCGAAGCGGGGCAGCCTGGGCCCAAGACGTGGCAGTTGTACATGCTGCGGGGCGCCATGCTTGAGCGGGCGGACCGCTGGCCCGAAGCGAAGCAGGCGCTGGCCCGCGCTCGCGCGCTCGCACCTGACAATCCGTTGGTGCTCAACCTTCTCGGCTATGCCCAGCTGGAGCGCGGCGAGAACCTGGACGGCGCGGAAGCATTGATCGGCGAGGCTAGCCGGCGCGCTCCGGATGACGCGTCCATCACCGATTCGCTCGGCTGGGCACAGTTCAAGCGCGGCCGGGTCGAGGAGGCGATCGCCACTCTCGAGCGGGCCGCTGCCAAAGATGTAAGCCAGGCCGAAATCCATGAGCATCTGGGTGACGCGCTTTATACCGCCGGCCGAAAGTTCGAGGCCCGGCACGCCTGGAACGCGGCGCTGATCACGGCCGAGGACGAGATCAAGACGCGGGTGCAAGCCAAGCTCCTCGCCGGGCTGCAGCCTGCCAACGCTGCTCCTTGAGCGAGCCCGAGGTGCGCCGCGGGAGCGAGATCGCAGCGGCCAAGCTCAATCTTGCGTTGCATGTGCGTGGGCGACTGCCCGATGGGCGGCACGCGCTGGAGACCATCTTCGCGTTCTGCACCGACGGGGATCGGGTAGAGGGATGGTGGTCACCGGAAGGCGAGGGCATGTCGCTGGAGATCGATGGCCCGTTCGCAGGCGATCTCGCGGACGGACCGAATCTGGTTGAGGGCGCTTGGGAGGTGTTGGCCGCGCGCATCGGTGTTCATGGCCATACGATTTTCCGTTTGACGAAGAATCTTCCAGTCGCGTCGGGCATCGGCGGCGGCTCGGCCGATGCGGCGGCGGCGCTGCGGTTGATGACGGCGCTGTGGAGAGTGGACCCGGCGCATGCGGCGGCGGCGGCGCCAACGCTCGGGTCGGACGTGCCTGCTTGCTTGCTGAGCATGACGGCGCGCGGGTCCGGTGCCGGCGACGGCTTGGAACTGGTGGACGCCGGTGTGGCGGGAGCGCCGGTGCTGCTGGTGAATCCGGGCGTGCCGCTCTCGACCAGGAAGGTGTTCGCGCAGTGGGACGGGGCGGACCGCGGGCCGTTGGAGCAATGGCGCGCAGGGCGAAACGACCTGGAAGCGCCGGCGATGGCCGCGGTGCCGGAGATCGCCGGAGTGCTCGGCTGGCTGAAGGCCCAAGGCGGCGCGAACCTGGTCCGGATGTCCGGCTCGGGCGCAACCTGCTTCGGACTGTTCGACGATGACGACGCACGGGACACGGCCGCTGCGGAGTGCCCGGCCGAGTGGTGGCACCTTGCGACCAACTTACGGTAGGGTGCCGCCATGCGCGCAATCCTGACCGCAGCCGCGATGCGTGCCGCCGAACAGCAAGTGGTCGCTGGCGGCGTGGGCGTCGAGACTCTGATGGAACGGGCGGGCGCGAGCTTGGCTTACGCGGCGATGCGGTTCGCGGGGCCGATGGATGCGCTGGTGCTTTGCGGCGCCGGCAACAATGGCGGCGATGGCTATGTCGCCGCTCGCCATCTCAAGCGCATGGGGCTGAGCGTACGGCTGGCCGCGTTGGCGGAACCGGCCACACCCGCCGCGATCTGGGCGCGGGGCGAGTGGCGTGGTGTGGCTGAGCCGTTCCTTGAGGCTTCCCCCGCGCCTCTGCTGATCGACTGTCTGTTCGGAACTGGCCTCAAGCATGGCCTGGAAGAGGCTGTGTCAGCTAAGCTTTCGGCCTTGGCAACGGCGGCACAACTCACCATCGCCTGCGACCTGCCGAGCGGAGCTGAAAGCGATAGCGGCGGCGTGTTCTCGCCCATTCCGAAGGTCGACCTGACGGTAAGCTTCGGGGCGCTGAAGCCTTCGCAGCGGCTCATGCCAGCGATGACCTTCATGGGCCGGGTGGTGCTGGCCGACATCGGCGTGGCTGCCGATCCGAGCTGGCATGAGATTGGGCGGCCCGAACTGCTGCCTCTCGACCCCGCCGGACATAAGTACAGCCGCGGGCTGGTCCATGCTCTGGCCGGGACCATGCCGGGCGCAATCGCCTTGTCGGCGAGCGCTGCCGCGCGGAGCGGCGCCGGCTATGTCCGGGTCAGCACCTCCCGCTTCATTGAAGGGCTGCCGCGGTCGGTGGTCCAGACCGACACGGCCACGCTGAACGACCGACGGATCCGCTGTTTGCTGGTCGGGCCTGGGATGGGTGACCTGCCGCAGCTGCTTACCCTGGCGCTGACCAGCCATGCGCCCAAGGTGCTCGACGCCGACGCCATCGGGCATGTGGGTGAGCCCGCACGTCTTCAGGGCCAGGATGCGATCATCACCCCGCATAAGGGCGAGTTCGTGCGGCTGTTCGGCGACCTCCCCGGCAGCAAGCCCGAGCGGGCGCTCGAAGCGGCCCGACGATCGGGCGCGATAGTGGTGTACAAGGGCGCCGACACGCTGGTCGCCGCACCGGATGGCCGCCTCGGCTTTGCTCCGCCCGCGCCGGCCTGGCTGGCGAGCGCTGGCACGGGCGACGTGCTGGCGGGCATGATCGCCGCGCTGCGGGCCCGCGGGATGCCCGCCTTCGAGGCCGCCTGCGCCGGTGTCTGGCTCCATGGGCGAGCGGCGGAAGCGGCCGGACCGGGCATGATCGCCGATGACCTGCTCCATGCCATCCCGAGCCTGCTGTGAGCGAGCTGATCGTCCGCATTGCAGCTCGCGGCGATGGGGTGACCGCTTCCGGTCGCCATGCCGCCCTCGCGGCGCCTGGCGATCTGCTGGGCGAAGACGGCCGGGTCGAGCCGGGCCCCTACCATCAGCAGCCGCCGTGCCGCCACTTTCCCGAATGCGGCGGCTGCCAATTGCAGCATGTGGATGACGCAGCCTACCGGCAATATCTGGTCGACCGGGTGACGGGCGCATTGGCGCAGCATGGGCTGACAACCGACATGCTGGCCCCGCATCTGTCGCCGCCGAACAGCCGTCGGCGCGCGAACCTGCGCGCCTTGCGGGTCGGCCGGCAAGTGGCGCTCGGCTTCAACTCCGAACGCTCGCACCGCATCGTCGACATGCGCGAGTGCCATGTGCTGCGACCAGAATTGTTCGAACTGGTGGCGCCACTGCGCGGCCTGCTGAGTGGCATCATGTCGGCCAAGCGGCCGGCCGAAGTCGGCCTGACCCTATGCGATCAGGGGGTGGACGTTGCGCTGAAGGGGGTCGCGGTCGAGGGGCTCGAGGCGACCGAAGCCCTGACCGGCTTCGCCGAGCGGCATCGGCTGGCCAGGCTTGGGGTCGATGAAGGCTATGGGCTGGAGGTCCGCTTCGAGCCCGTGCCCGCAACCGTGACCCTGGCCGGAACACCCGTTCCAGTGCCGCCAGGCTCGTTCCTTCAGGCAACAGCTGATGGTGAAGCGGCGCTGGTGGACGCGGTTCGCCAGGCCGTCGCCGGCTCTCGCCGGATCGCCGACCTGTTCGCGGGGCTTGGCACCTTCGCCCTGGCGCTGAAGGGCGAGGTCCATGCCGCCGAGGCGGCGCGTGACGCCGTGCTGGCGCTCAAGCGGGCTCGGCCCGCCATGTCGGTCGAGCATCGCGATCTATACCGGCGACCGCTCAGCAGTGCCGAACTGGCCGGTTTCGACGGGGTGGTGCTCGACCCGCCACGCGCCGGTGCAGCCGAACAGGTGCGGGAGATCGCGGCATCAAACGTCCCACGGATTGCCTACGTCAGCTGCAATCCGGCGACCTTCGCCCGCGACGCGCGAACGCTCGTGGACGGCGGCTATCAGCTCGCCTGGGTGCGTCCGGTCGGCCAATTCCGCTGGTCCACCCACATCGAATTGGCAGCCGCCTTCTCGCGCTGATCAGATCCTTGCGTTAAGAATGAAGGCCAGCGCGTGGACGGTCAGCCCAAGCAGGCAGAAGCTGGATAAGAGGAACAGGCCGAACCGCACGGCCACGATATTGACCGTGGATTGCCAGATCGAATGGAGAATGCGGAAGATCACATAGCCCCACGCCAGTGCCCAGTTGATCGGCATGCTGGCGCCCATCAGCACCAGGCAGATGACGATCGCATAGAAGATGGTGGGCTGCTCCATGAGGTGCTGGTAGTTATGGGCTTTCCAGCTGACCTCGTCCGGCAACACACCCTCCAGGTTCTGCCCACGCCCACCGCGGGCACCCTTCAAGCGGACGCCATGCCGGCGCATGGCTCCAAAGCGCGTTGCTGCCATCCAGAACATGACGCAGAGCGTCCAGGCGACCAGCACGACGATTGGCACGATCAGCGGATCGACGCCCATGAAAAACCCTCCCCCAAGTTGCCCTGGGGGAGGGGTTATCAGCTTTCGCTACCTTGGCAATCCGACTAGTCGAACAGCTTTGCGAAGCAGCGCTTGGCACGGTTCTTCCAAGCGCCCTTGTGGTAGGCAGCGGAGGCCAGCAGCGGCAGCACGGAGGTTGCCTCCGCAAACACCATCTGCTCCTCGGCGGTCGAGACCTTGCCCCAGCTGGCCGCCTCCTGCAGCGTCGATGAGGAACAAGCGCCGTCGCGCACGTCCGCGACCGTGATCTGGATCGCGTATTTGTGCACTTCCACGTCCTCGTGACCGAGGATCTCAGCGCAGACCACCGTGTCCTGCGTGAAGTTCTTTGGCACGCCGCCGCCGATCATCAGCAGTCCGGTGGTGCCGGCCTTGATCTTGACGTCGGTCAGCTCACGGAAGTCTGCGATTGAGTCCATCGTCATGTAGCGTCGACCGGCCTTCATCGCGTCGACCTGGTGCTTGACGAGACCGAAGCCCGCCGAGGAGTCGGTGAACGCAGGGCAGAAGATCGGCACGTCATGCTCGTAGGCCAGCTTGACCAGGCTGTTGTCCTTCTTGCCGTTCTCCAGCAGCCACTTGCCCATCTCCTTGATGAACTCACGGCTTGAGTAAGGCCGCGGCTCCAGGCTGTCGGCGATCTTGCCGATGGTGAAGTCGGTCTCCTGCAGCTTCTCTTCATCGATGTAGGTATCGTAGATCCGGTCGATGTAGAGCGAGCGCAGCGTGTCGTCGTCAGGAATTTCAAGAGCTTGGTAGTGCTTGTGGCCAAGAGCTTCGAAGAAATCCATGTCGACGACGGTGGCGCCGGTGGCGACGATCGCGTCAACCATGTTGTTGCGCACCAACTCGGCATACAGATCCATGCAGCCGCCGGCC
>CADCWB010000020.1 GCA_902806295.1 uncultured Sphingomonas sp.
ACCGCGAAATTCCAGAAATAGTTGAGGTTGCGGGGAACGACATAGCCGCCGCCGACCGAGTTCCAGACCAGGCGCGGGAGCGGAAGGCGGCTGTCGAGCCACTGCATGAACGGCGACTTGGGTTCGTAGGGCTTGGCCCAGGCAAAGCTCATGTCAGTCTAGTTCCTCAACCGATCTGAACGACGGTGTCTGACGCAAAGCTATATTCCGGCACCACCAGGTTCAGTGGCGCCGGACCTTTGCGGATTCGACCGGCGGTGTCGTAGTGGGAGCCGTGGCAGGGGCAGAAATAGCCGCCATATTCACCCTTGTTCTCCCCCTCGCCGATGCCCAGCGGCACGCAGCCGAGGTGGGTGCAGACGCCCAGCGTTACCAGCCAGTTCTGCTTGCCCGGCTTGGTCCGGTCAGACAGGCTTTGCGGGTCGCGCAGTTCGTTCACGTCGACCTGATTGGCCGCGGCGATGTCCTGCGGCGTCAGGTTGCGGATGAATACCGGCTGCTTGCGCCAGACGGTCTTGATACCCTGTCCCGGCTGAATCTTGGAGATATCCACCTCGGTCGAGGACAGCGCCAGCACATCGGCCGATGGAGCGGCCTGCAGCAAAAGCGGCGCAATGGCCGCGGCGCCGCCGACGCCCGCGAAGCTGACCGCCGCGATGTTGATGAAGTCGCGGCGGCGAACGCCGTCTGGGCCGTTCGCTTCAACAACCGGTTCCCCCGGCATGGTCGGCTGGGAGGTCTGATCGACTGTGGCCATGCTTAACCTTTGACGCGCTCTAATTCTTGTGGCGGCGCGCCGAGTAAGCGGGAGCGCCTATAACGAGAGCCGCCCCCGAGAACCGGGAGCGGGCTGGCGCGCTGATAGCGTTGCCCGCTTACTCTGCCAACTGCGATTTTCGGGCGCTCCGCGGCCGGCGCCGAGGCTCTTGGACATCCTGTCCAATGGCAAGCTTGTCCGGCACCCGCTACGGGCACCGCCATGCAACCGCTCGATCCCCAGCAATCCGCCGCGCGAACCTGGTTCGAGGACCTGCGCACCCGCATCTGCGCCGCCTTTGAACAGATTGAGCGGGAGGCGGGCTCCGACGCCTGCTTCGAGTATCTTCCCTGGGACCGCATCGACCACAGCGGCGCGCCCGGCGGCGGCGGGGTGCGCGGTCTGATGACCGGGGCCGTGTTCGAGAAGGTCGGCGTCAACGTGTCCACCGTGGCCGGCCAGTTCAGTCCCGAGTTCGCCGCGTCGATCCCCGGCACCGAGGATGATCCCAGCTTCTTCGCCACCGGCATCAGCCTGGTCGCACACATGGCCAACCCGCATGTTCCGGCCGTGCACATGAACACCCGTTTCCTGACCACGGGCAAGCGCTGGTTCGGCGGCGGCGCGGACCTCAACCCCGCCATTCCGTGCGAGGAGGACACTCGCGCTTTCCACGCCGCCTTAGCATCAGCCTGCGCTGCCCATGGGCCGGATTACTACCAGCGCTACTCTAAGTGGGCCGACGAGTATTTCTGGCTACCCCACCGCAACGTGGCGCGCGGCGTCGGCGGCATCTTCTACGATCGGCTGGAGGGCGATTTCGATGCGAACTTCGCCTTTACTCAGGCGGTCGGCGAGGCCTTCCTGACTGCCTTTCCGCCGATCGTCCGCCGGCGCATGAACCTGGAATATGGCGCCGCCGAGATGGAGCGGCTGCTCGACTTCCGCGGCCGCTACGTCGAGTTCAACCTGCTCTATGATCGCGGCACGCTGTTCGGGCTGAAGACCGGCGGCAACGTCGACGCCATCCTGATGAGCCTGCCCCCACTCGCTCGCTGGAAATAGCCAGGCGCCTCAGGGCGCGTGGGGGACGCTGGCCGGCTCCTGCTCGCCGGCCACCCGCTGCAGGTAGAGCCGGGTCAGCATAACGGTCAGCAGCACGGTGATGATGGCCGCCATGACTTGGGAGATCAGCGCGATCACCAGCGCTCCGACACTGAGCCGATCCGGCGCCCCACTGATCAATCCGATCACCACGCCGACCACCGATGTGACCGCCGCGAGCGCGATCAGGGCCGCCAGCATGAACAGAACCAGGAACCCAAACAACCGCCACCAGTGGCCCGCGGTCAGCGCCCAGCTGCGCTCGAGAAGGCGGACTGCTCCCAGCGGCTCGCCGACGGCCAGCGGAGTCGAGAACAGCAGCCGCACCGCCACGAACAGCACGGCCAGTGAGACCAGCAGAAGGGCAAGGGTCGCTATCGGCGGGGGCTGGGCCGGGTTGGCCTGCAGCTGAAAGGCGAAGGGCGAGGCGATGAGCACGAAGGGCAGCAACCATATCATGGTCGCGAGCAGAAAAACCGGGGTACGGCGCGCGCCGTGAGCCATGGCCTCGCCGACCGACGTCCGCGTGCCAAGCGCAATCCGCGACACCGTTAGCTGCCCGACGATGCCGATCAGCAAAACCAGCACGCTCAGGAGGAACCAGCCCGCCCCGCCGGATGTGCCCGGCGTAGCTTGCGGCACGATTAGATCGACGAGCGTTCCTGGCAGCACGATCAGAGCCAGTGCCACGGTGGCGATCGGGCCTCGATCACGCGCCAGAACCGCCCGCGCCTCGTCCCACGCCCTGCTGATCGAAAGTCGAGTCACTGCGGTTCCCATCTCATCCACACCATGCCCGGGCTTATGCGGACGGCCTCGCCGCCTGGCAATCGCCTTGCTCTGGCCGCGCCGGCGGACCATCTTGGCTACGCATGAACGATGCCAACATCGAATGGCGGGTCAGTGAGGGGCTGGTCCCCTATCCTGACGCGCTCGCCTTTATGGAGCAGCGCGCCGCCGCCATTCGCGCCGGCACCGCACCGGAATGCATCTGGCTGCTGGAGCACCCGCCGCTGTTCACCGCCGGCACCAGCGCCGACCCCAGCGAGTTGTTCAACCCGCAGGGCTTGCCCGTGTTCGCGGCCGGGCGCGGCGGGCGTTATACCTACCATGGGCCAGGGCAGCGGGTCGGCTACCTCATGCTCGACCTGGACCGGCGCGGCCGGGACATCCGTCTGTTCGTTCGTGCGCTGGAGGGCTGGATGATCACCACCCTGGCCAACCTCGGCGTATCGGCCCACCGCTCGGCCGGTCGGATCGGCATCTGGGTCGGGGAGGGCCCGGCCGAAGCCAAGATCGGCGCCTTGGGCGTGCGCGTCCGCCGCTGGGTTACGCTGCATGGCTTTTCGATCAACGTCAGCCCGGATCTGGCCCACTTCAGCGGGATCGTGCCTTGCGGCATCGCCGAATTCGGTGTGACCAGCCTCCAAGCGCTCGAAATAGAGGCGGGAACTGGCGAACTGGATGCCGCGTTGAGGCGCAACTGCTCTGATTTCCTTCAACAATTGGATATCAGAAACAATGCCCCTTGAGGGCGAGTGCTTGCCACACTATTGTGCGGCCGATTTGTGACGCGGGCAAACCGTGCCAGATCTTATTTCAAAGGGAGTTTAGAATGCGTGCTCTGATCCTGGTCGCTGGTGCGGCCCTTGCGGTTTCTGCTTGCAGCAGCAACGAAGCCGCCAACAACACTGCCGTCGATGAGAACCTGATGGCAACCGACATGAATGCCACCACTGACATGAACGCCATGGACATGAACACCATGGACGCCAACATGACCATGAACGGCACCGATGCGAACATGATGGCTGGCAACACCACCATGAACAGCATGGAAATGAACGACATGATGACCAACTCGCCGGACACCAACGTCGCCAACGGCATGTAATGGTCAATGCGCCTCCCCTCGGGAGGCGTTTTGCGTTTAGGGGAGGCTGCCGGCGGATGTCGGCAGCCTCTTTCATTTTTGGCCGACGGAGACCTTCAATGCGCTTCAAACTTGTGATCGCGACGGCTGCGTCGCTCGGACTCGCCGCCTGCGGTGACCGTCAGGACAGTGCCGGCAACGGCATCGCTGCTGACGAGGGCTTCTCGGTCGAGAACAGTGCGGCCAACGACGTGACTGCGATCGACGCGGCCACCGCCGACTCGGCCGGCATGGCCGCCGACGCCGAGGCCAATCTCGCCTTTACCAACCTGGGCAATGAAGAAGACGGCAACGCTCCCGCGACCGTCACCAGCAACGGCGAGTGATCAGGGCAGCCCGACCAGTTTGTGCGCTTGGAGGCTGAGCCGCCACTTCGGCCGCTTCATCGCCAGCGCGATCGCTGCCTGGACAGCCGTCGCGGCGTTTGCTCCGTCCATCGGTTGCACCAGAAAATGGGCGAAGTCCCATGTTTCGAGTTCGATTGGGTCAATCCCCTGCTGCGGCCAGACCAGCTTCAGCTCGTCGCCCGATTGCTGCACCACCTCAGTCCCCGCCTTTGGGCTGATGCATAACCAATCCAGCCCCGCGACGGCCGCCAATGTCCCATTGCTCTCCGCGGCGATCCGGAAGCCGCGCGCATGCAGCGCGTCGACCAGCGGAGCATCGAGCTGCAACATCGGCTCCCCGCCCGTGATCACCACCAGCCGGTCGCCGAGCCCCTCGCCCCAGATCGCCTTGACCCGCTCTGCCAAGGTCTCGGCGTCGGCGAACTTGCCCCCACCCTCCCCGTCCGTGCCGACGAAATCGGTGTCGCAAAAGCGGCATTGCGCCGTCACGCGGTCCTGCTCGCGCCCGCTCCACAGGTTGCAGCCGGCAAAGCGCAGGAAGACCGCCCGGCTACCCGCCTGCACCCCTTCCCCCTGCAGGGTAAGGAAGCATTCCTTGACGGCATAGGCAATCGTCAGCCTGCCCGTGCGACTGCGTAGCGGGTCGGATCCGGCAGACCCGCCTCCGCAAAGCCCTTGGCCCGCAGCCGGCACGCATCGCATTCGCCGCAGGCGCCACCATCGGGCTCCGGATCGTAGCAGCTGTGGCTCATACCCGCGTCTAGGCCCAGCCGATCCGCCTCGCGCGCGATATCCGCCTTGGTCATATGCTGCAGCGGCGCATGGACGGTGAAGCCGGTCCCTTCCACCCCGGCTCTGGTCGCGCGGTTCGCCAATGCTTCAAACGCGGCGATGAACTCCGGCCGGCAGTCGGGATAACCCGAGAAATCGAGCGCATTCACGCCAACGAACAGGTCGCGTGCCCCCGCCGCCTCCGCCCAGCCCAGCGCCAGGCTGAGGAAGATCGTGTTGCGCGCGGGCACATAGGTCACCGGAATGCCCTCGCCAACGCCATCCTTGGGCACCGCCGTGTCGCTGGTCAGCGCCGAGCCGCCGAACGCCCTTAAGTCGAGCGGCAGGATGATATGCTCGTCAGCCAGCTCGGCCGCGATCCGCCGCGCCGCGTCCAGCTCCACCCGATGCCGCTGGTTGTAATCGATCGTCAGCGCCAGCACCCGCAAGCCGCGTTCACGGGCCAGGGCGGCGCACACCATCGAATCGAGCCCGCCGGATAGCAGAACAACCGCGGCCGACCCCCTCACAGCGGAATGCCCAGTCGCGGCGCTGCCCAGAAGGTCAGTGCGTAGAGCACCAGTGTGCCAACCACTCCCGCCGAGATGGCTGGCCAGAACTGCAAGCCGTGCCGCAGCAACCACGGCAGCACCAGGAAGAAGGGAATGGATGGCAGGAAGAACCAGAAGGTGCTGATCGCCAATGCGGCCACGCGCTCCGGATCGCCGCTGTCCCGCCACAACCAGAGCATCGCTAGAATAGAAGTCAGGGGCAATGAAGCCAGGAGCCCTCCCCAGCCAGGCGCTCGCCGAGCCACTTCGGAGATAAGTGCCACCAGCACTCCGGAAATCGCGGCCTTGATGAGAAAGTAGAGCATCGGCGCGTGCCTCTACGAGCGGCGCCAAGAAAAAAGAAGGGCCGCTCCGGTGTTACCCGTCGCGGCCCAGTTCTCGGGGCAGGCCCGATAGGGAGGAAAGCGTGCCCCTGAGTGAACCGAAGCACTTGGCCCGTGTAAGTGCACAGTCTTAAACGTGGCCTTAATGAAATCAACAACTCCCAACGCGACGGGCGTGGAGGTTATAAAAAAACGGCTCGCCGGCGTGGATGCCTTGCGTTTCGATCCGCACGCTACGCGGGGTCAGTACGGTCAGCCGCGAGCGTCCGAAGTCGCCGGCGGGACAGGTATAATGGATCGTGGCCTCGCTGCCCCGGTCGGACAGCACTACCCGCGTGCAGGGTGCGCCGCGATGCTCCCACTGCGCCAGCGCGGCGGGATCGGGCGCACAGACCTTTACCGCTCGCCCGCCCTGGGCCGACCGGCTCACCTCCCACTGGCCCCCGGCAACACCCTGCAGCGCCGTCGGGCCCGCGGCGATCGCGACAGCGGCGACTGGCAGGGAGAGGAGCATGAAAAGCGGACGACGGTTCATATCGGCGCGGCTTACCAGTTTCCAGTTAAGGCCAGGTAATGCTTTCGCTCAAGCAGCCTCGAAGCGCAGAGGGAAGCTGGTCGAGCAGAACTCGCAATTGACGCGGATCAACCCGTCGTCATCCGCCATCGCCGCGCGCTCCTCTTCCGGGAAGCGGGCAATGACCGAGCGGACATAATCGGGATCGCAGCGGCAGCCGCGGACCAGCGGCACGCTGGCGAGCGTTCGCACTTCCGGCTCCTCGTGGAACAGCCGCCAGGTGAGATCCTCAAGAGTCAACGCCGGGTCGGTCAGTTCCTCGGCGCGTGTTGAGCCCGCCAGCGCCGCGACATGGTCCCACTCGGGATGATCCAGCCGCGTGTGCAGTCGCTCGCGCCCAAGCTCCCCTTCCGGCAGGTGCTGGAACAGGATGCCGCCGCCGACCCACTTGCCGTCCTCACCCTTGCGCGCAGCAAGACGAACGATGCTCGGGATTTGCTCCGACTGGGTGAAATAGCTCTGCGCCGCCTCGGCCAGGCTCTCGCCCTCCAACGGGACGATGCCCTGGTAGCGCTCGTTGGTCGCCGGCTGGTCGAAGGTGATCGCCAGATAGCCGTGCCCGAAGAGGCTCGCCAGGCTGGGATCACGCGCTGAGTCCGCCAGCAAGGCCGGATCGTGCCGCAGGTAACCACGCAGTTCGCCGCCCAGATAGTCGCACACCAGCAGGTCGACGATGCCCTCCTTGGTCTGCGCCTGCATGGTCAGCTGCCCGCCCGGATCCTTCAG
>CADCWB010000021.1 GCA_902806295.1 uncultured Sphingomonas sp.
ATCGAGCCTTTTCCCGAAGGCATATATGTCAAGCCCGCCGACGCCTGGGTCGATCCGAGCCAGCCCAAGGCGCGCGCGCTGGTGACACACGGGCATGCGGACCATGCGCGCGGCGGGCACGACAGTGTGTGGGCAACGCCTGAGACGCTGGCGATCATGGACTGCCGCTATGGCGAGCAGCGCGGCAATCCGGTGCACTATGGCGAGGTGATCCGGCTCGGCGAGGTGGAGCTGAGCTTCGTTCCTGCCGGGCATGTGCTCGGCTCCGCGCAGATCGTGATGGACTATGCCGGCGAGCGCGTGGTGGTCTCCGGCGATTACAAGCGGCGCCCCGATCCGACCTGCGCGCCGTTCGAGCCGGTGCCCTGCGACATCTTCATCACCGAAGCCACCTTCGGGCTACCGGTGTTCCGACATCCGAGTACGCCAAGCGAAATGGACCGGCTGCTGCTGCGGCTGCACGAGAATCCCGATCGATGCGTGCTGGTCGGCGCTTATGCGCTGGGCAAGGCGCAGCGCGTGATCATGGAGCTACGCGGACGCGGGCATCACGATCCGATCTACATCCACGGCGCGCTCCAGCGCCTGTGCGACTTGTACCGGGAGCATGGTGTGCAACTCGGCGACATCCGGCCGGCCACGGGTTTGAAGAAGGACGAGCTTCGGGGCCGGATCGTGCTCGCCCCGCCCGGTGCGCTCAACGACCGCTGGTCGCGGCGGCTGCCCGATCCGATTACGGCAATGGCGTCGGGCTGGATGCGGGTGCGTCAGCGCGCGCGGCAGCGCAACGTCGAGCTGCCGCTGATCATCTCCGACCATGCCGATTGGGACGAGCTCACCCAGACGCTGACCGAGCTTGCGCCAAAGGAGGTGTGGGTGACCCACGGCCGCGAGGATGCGCTGATCCACTGGTGCGCTATGCGCCAGATCAAGGCGCGCGAGCTCAACCTCGTCGGCTATGAGGATGAAGATGATTGAACGGCTTCAAAGGTGATGAAGTCTCCCTATGGGCAGAAGGGGTGGAAAGTCCGCTCAGCCGCCGGGGTCTGGTTTAGATTTCGTTAGCCAAGAACGGGTAGCTTGCGCGCCGGCTTTGGGGGCGGAATGCAGGCGAGCGGAACAGATGGACACGCGCGATTTTCGCCGCGGACGCGCGCGGCGCGGGGGGAGATTGCACGCGCCGTCGCCGTTCTTCTGATATTGATGCTCGCGGCAGCGTTGAACCCGGTCGGGTATCTGGGCGGCGGCGGTGACGATTGGCCCTATCTCGTTGCGGCGGAATGCTGGGCCAAGAACGGCTTTTGCCTGCCGCATGATCATTGGTCGGCAAGATGGCCGCTCGTCGCTCCGGTCGGCGGCTCGATCGCTCTGTTCGGCGGAAGCCGGGCTTCGGTGTCGCTGGTGCCGTTCCTTTATGCCGCCGCCGCGCTGCTCCTGGTTTCGCAAGTCGCAGGCAAGCTGTTCGCGCGCGCCGCCGCGGTGCCCGCTGCGGCAATACTCGCCTTCACCCCCGTCTTCAGCACCAGCATACTGACGCCCAACGTCGATGTCGTCGAACTGACGTTCCTGCTTTGCGCTTTGGCGGCCTGGCTGCGGGCGGCGTCAGGGAAAGGTGGCGGATGGGCATTCGCAGGCGGCGCCGCCTTTGCCTTGGCCGTCCAGAGCCGCGAGACGAGCCTGGCTTATGCCGCCGCGTTCGGGCTCTGGTTCCTGCTGATGAGCCCTGAGCAGAAGCGTGCCACCATCTGGGCGGTTCCGGGTTTCGTGCTGCCCACAATCTTGCAGATGCTGATCCACTGGGCCTTATCGGGCGACCCCTTGCTGCGTCTCCGCCTCGCGCTTGCCCACGCACGGATTCCATCAACGGAGCTTGCAGCGCATGTCGACAGGTCGCGAAGCCCGCTCTTCAATCCCGATTTCATAGCCGGATGGAAGCCCGCCGCGGGCATAGATGTCCAATGGCTGGCTAACCCCGTCCTGAACCTTCTCGCCAGCCCGGCGATCTGCCTCACCTTGCTCGCCCCCTTGCTTCTCTTCCTCGCATTGCGGGATAAACCGTTCTTCAGCCGGCCCGCGTGGCGCCACTCGGCTTTGTTGATCGGGGCTGCCACTCTGGGCGCGCTGCTGTTGATCTACGGCTTTGCGATCGACCCCAAGCCGCGGATGTTCCTGCCGCTTGCCGCAGCTTCGGCGATCGGTACTGCAGCGCTCGGGGCCTCTGCATGGGCGGCCGGCGAGCGCAGGTTCGTGTCTATTGTTGGGCTGCTTGTGATCGGGCTAGGGCTGCCCGCGACTTTGTCGTCGTTCAACACCAGCCGGGCCGGGCCGGTCGCGGCCGTTTGGGTGAGAGAGGCCGGTGACGATATGACGGTAGATGTAACCGGAAGGCGTATCCTGGCGCTGGTGCCGAGCGTGCGCGGCTTACCGGTCAACGATCCGTCGCGGCCGCTTCAGCTCGAGTTTGCGGCGGCGGGTTGCTCCGGTGCCGCGGAGACAGGCCGGGCGGTCACCCGCGCCTTTCCGCTGGATCAAGGAGAGTCCGCGGGGCCGTCGCTATGCCTGTTCAGGAAAGATCGCGGTACGCCTGTAAGATAGCGGCCGCGATGGCGAGAATGCCCCAGCGGACGCCGCGCTCGAGCCGGAAATTGTCGGTGCGGGACAAGATGACCGCGCTCGCCGGCATCACAACCACGAACAGCCCGGCCGAGAGCAGGAGGCCGAGCAGTATGCCGCCGATGCGCCAGGCGAAGATCGCGAGCGCGGCCCAGGCGAGGCAGTAGAGGAGCGCGTCGAGGTTGAAGCGCCGCACCCTAGTGCGCCGCTTGCGGGCCGCGCTGGAGGCCTGATTGGGCGAGCTGATCGTCGATCTGCGCCATCAGACG
>CADCWB010000022.1 GCA_902806295.1 uncultured Sphingomonas sp.
AACCAGCTGCCCTTGTCGATCATCGGCACTGCGCTTGGAGTCGCCATTCTCCCTTCCATCAGCCAGGCCATTGCCCGCGATGACGAGGCCGGCGCCAGCGACGTCCAGGCGCGCGCCTTCGACCTCTCCATGTTGCTCACCCTCCCCGCCACGCTGGCGTTGATGGTGGCTTCTTTTCCCATCATCGGCGCGCTGTACCGGGCCGGCGATTACTCGGTCGAGGCGGCGCAAACGACGGCCAGCATCCTCGCCATTCTGGTCACCGGCCTCCCCGCTTATGTGCTGGTCAAGGTGCTCACGCCGGCCTTTTACGCCCGCAAGGATGTCAAAACCCCGGTGACCATCGCGATGACCGTGTTGGCCCTGTCCATTCCAGCGAACTTCCTGCTGATCCCGCGGATCGGAATCTACAGCCTGGCGTCCGTCACATCGGCCAGCGCGTGGATCAATTTCGCCCTGCTGTTCGGCATCCTCTATGCTCGTGGGCAGTTCCGAATGCCGGGCTGGCTGGTCAGTCGGGTCGCGCGCCAGATGGTCGCCGCCCTATGTATGGCCGCCGCCCTGTTCGTGCTCCGCTCCGTTCTCGCCGATTGGTTTCTTGGCAGCGGGCTGCAACGCGTGATCGGCCTCGGCCTGCTGGTCGGCACTGGCGCTATCATCTACTTCGGCGTCGCGTTCCTGATCGGCGGAGTCGATCGGGGAGCCATCGCCTCCCTCCGCCGGCGCAAGGCGCCAGCCGCGTGAGGGTCGTCTCGGGCATCCAGCCGACCGGAAGCCTGCACCTTGGCAATCTGCTCGGCGCCATCCTGCGCTGGGTACGGATGCAGGACGAGGCGGAATGCCTGTTCTTCCTGGCCGACCTGCATGCGCTGACCGTCAACAGCGACCCCGCCCAACTCCGCACTCAAGTGCGCGACATGGCGGCGGCGCTGATTGCCAGCGGGATCGACCCGGCCCGCTCCACCCTGTTCGCGCAAAGTGCCGTTCCGGCCCACAGCGAACTCGCCTGGCTGCTCCAGTGCACCGCCCGAATGGGTTGGCTCAGCCGCATGACGCAGTTCAAGGACAAAGCCGGCAAGAACCGCGAAAGCAGCTCGGTTGGGCTGTTCACCTATCCGGTGCTGCAGGCGGCCGATATCCTCCTCTACCGCGCCAGCCATGTGCCCGTGGGCGAGGACCAGAAGCAGCATATCGAGCTCGCCCGCGACATCGCTGTCAAGTTCAATACCGACTTCGACACGGACCTGCTGGTCCCGCCCGAACCCTTCATCGGCGGCGGCGCCGCGGCTCGCGTCATGTCCCTGCGCGACGGTTCGGCCAAGATGAGCAAGTCCGATCCCTCGGACATGAGCCGCATCAACCTGACCGACGACAACGATCTCATCGCCCAGAAAATCCGCAAGGCACGCACGGATCCGGAACCGCTCCCCGAGAACGTTGCGCTACTCGAGGGGCGGGCCGAGGCTCGCAACCTGGTCGGCATCATGGCGGCGGTCCAGGGTCGCAGTGTCGAACAGCTGCTGGCCGAGCATGCCGGCCAAGGGTTTGGCGCGTTCAAGCCCGCGCTGGCCGATGCGTTGGTGGCCCTGATTTCCCCCATTCGCTCCCGCTTGCAGCAGCTACGCGCCGACCCGGCGGCGTTGGACGCACATCTGGTGGCCGGAGCGGAGCGCGCCCGCGAGCTTAGTGCACCCACGCTGCTCGCCGCTCAGCAGGCGGTCGGTCTGCGCTGACGTCGGCTCGCCGACTGAGGTGCTCGCTTCATCGACGGTTCACCCCCTGTTCTGGTATAAGCCTCTGACAGAACGGATCTTCTCCGAGTCGAGGGCTTAGATAGATGCACACCATGAAGAAGCTGGCTGCCGCCGCAATGCTCGGCGCGTCAGCCTTGGCCGTGAGCGGCTGCGCCGCCACCCTGCCGACCAAGGTTACCCGATTCCAGGCCATGCCGATCGCGCAGGGTCAGACTTTTGCGATCGTTCCCGGCGCCGGCGCCGCCCAACGCGGCGGCCTGGAGTTCCAGCAATATGCACAGCTCGTGGCGCAGCAAATGGCGGCCCGCGGCTATCGCCAAGTCGCCGCTCCGCAGCAGGCCCAAATGGTGGTGCAGCTTGGCTACGGTGTCGATCAGGGCCGGCAAGTGGTGGTCGAGGATCCGTTCCTCCGCAGCCGCCTGTACGATCCCTTCAACCGCGGCTTCTATGGTAGCCGGTTCGGTGGCTACGACCCGTTCTGGGGTGTCTATCGCGGCCGGCCCTACTACAGCCGCTTCGGCTATGCCGGCTACCGCTCGCCTTACTATTACGGCTGGGACGATCCATTCTGGTTCGGCGGCGGCATTGATACCTACACCGAATATCGCAGCCAGCTGGACCTTGACATCCGTGACCGGACGACCAACCGGCCGTTGTTCGAGGGCAAGGCTCAGGCCCGCTCGCAGACCGACGAGCTCGGCACCTTGGTTCCCAACCTGGTCGAAGCCATGTTCACCGGCTTCCCCGGCCGCAGCGGCGAAACGGTGAAGATCACCGTTCCCGCGAAAAAGCGCGCCTAGGGGTCGAGCGATTCAGCCGACAAGGGGCCGTCCGGAGCGATCCGGGCGGCCCTTTTTCTTTGTGCAAGAAGGCTCTTCCCCTCTGCCTTTCTCCGTCGCATGAACGAGCCGCATTGTTCAATTGATGGAGCGTCCCCGTGATCCGATCCGCCCTCCTCTTGCTCGCCGCTACGGCCCTGACCGCCGCCTCGGCCACCGCCCAGCAATCCCCGGCCGCTCGCATGGAGCAGACGGTCAAGACCATCAGCGCCGACAGCTATCAGGGCCGTGCTCCGGCAACGACGGGCGAGCGCATGACGGTCGATTATCTGACGCGTGAGTTCCGCGCTGCCGGGCTCCAGCCGGGCGGAGACGTCGTCAACGGCCGGCGCCAATGGACCCAGTCGGTTCCGCTGCTCCAATCGGCCTTCGTCGGCGACCCAGCCGTAACGCTGCAAACCGCGCGGGGGAGTACTCGCCTGACGCAAGGTTATGAGATCGCGGTTCGCTCGCCGATGAACGGCAGCAACCAGCTGCGTATCAACGGCGCGCCACTGATTTTCGCCGGCTATGGGACAAGCGCCCCCGAACGCCAGTGGGACGACTTCAAGAACCAGGACGTGCGCGGCAAGATTCTGGTCGTGCTGATCAACGATCCGGATTTCGAGGGCACCGCCTCGGACGATCAACGCGGCGACTTCGGCGGCAAGGCGATGACCTACTACGGCCGCTGGACCTACAAATATGAGGAAGCGGCCAAGCGCGGCGCCGCGGGCGTAATGATCGTCCACGAGACCGAACCCGCATCCTACGGCTGGAACACGGTCAAGAACTCTAACACTAACACCATGTTCGACATCGTGCGCCAGGACCCGTCCGCCCGGCACACGCCGTTTGAAAGCTGGATCACGCTTGACACCGCCCGCAAGCTGTTCGTCGATGCCGGCCTCAACTTCGACCAGGCCAAGGCCGCGGCCCGCCGGCGCGACTTCCGGCCGATCGACCTGAAGGCAACGCTTGGCGCGACCGCCAATGCTCAGACGCAGACCATCACCAGCTACAATATGGTCGGCATGCTGCCGGGCAAGCGACGCCCCGACGAAACCGTGATCTACAGCGCTCACCACGACCACATCGGCGTCGGCGCTCCCGACGCGAACGGCGACACCATCTACAATGGCGCAATCGACAATGCGACCGGCATCGCGCAGCTAATCGAGCAGGCGCGCATGTTTGCCCGCGCACCGCGCACCGATCGTTCTGTCGTATTTTTGGCCGTCGGCGCAGAGGAAAAGGGCCTGCTCGGCTCGGAGTATTACGTCGCCAACCCGTTGTTCCCGCTCAGCAAGACGGCCGGCGTGCTGAACACCGACTCGATGGGCGTGAACGGCCCTGCTCGCAACTTCTCCATTTCAGGCACCGCGCGGCTGGAGCTGCTCGACCGCATGATCGCAGCCGCGCGCACCCAGAACCGCAGCTTCACCCCCGATCCGCGACCCGAAGCCGGCGGCTTCTTCCGCTCGGATCATTTCCCTTTCGCCAAGCAGGGTGTGCCGGCGGTCAGCTTCCGCTCGGGCAACGATTTGGTGAATGGCGGGAGCGCACGGGGCGAAGCGATCTCGGCTGAGTACACCGCCAAACGCTACCACCAGCAGGACGACGAATATCAGCCCGGCTGGGACTTCTCCGGCATGGTGCAGGACGCGCAGCTGCTGCACCTGGTCGGCCGCAACCTCGCCGACTCCACGGCTTGGCCCAACTGGAGCGCGGACAGCGAGTTCCGCGCGACCCGGGACGCTACCGCAGCCGAGCGCGGCGCTCAAGCGCCGGCGACGCCCGCCGAGCCGGCGGCGGCCACCAGCCCTGGCGAGCGTGGATGAGCGAAACGCTTCAGCCTGCTTTGCCGGATGACCTCGACAGGCAGGCGGAGCGACTGATGCGAGCGCTCTGCCAGGCCGATCTCAAGGTCGCCACGGCGGAAAGCTGCACCGGCGGGCTGCTCGCATCCCTGCTGACGGACATCGAGGGCGCGGGTCATGGTTTCGACCGCGGCTTCGTCACCTATGAGTCCACCGCCAAGCAGCAGATGCTCGGCTTGCCTGCGGACCTGACCGACCGCAACGACGCGGTCACCTCCGCCGTCGCGCGGGCCATGGCCGAGGGCGCGCTGAAGAACAGCGAGGCTGATATCGCCCTGTCGGTAACCGGTTTCGCGGGCCCCGGCGGGGAAGGTGCGGAGGAGGGCCTCTGCCACTTCGGTCTCGCCCGCCGCGGCGAGCCGACCACGCAGCACGAGGAACACTTCGGGGCCATCGGCCGTGGCGGCGTCAGGATCGCCGCGCTCGGCGTCCTGCTGGACATGCTTGAAGAGGCGCTCGAACAGGCGTAAGTTCATGCTTTGTTCTCACAGGGGAGACGATCGGTGGCCGACCTCATTTTCTACACTAACCCGCAGTCGCGCGGGCAGACGGTGCGCTGGATGCTGGAAGAGATCGGCCAGCCGTATGACACCCAGATCTTGGGCTACGGCACTAGCATGAAGGCCGAGCCTTACCTGTCGATCAATCCGATGGGCAAGGTTCCGGCGATCCAGCACCGCGGCAAGGTGGTGACCGAGGTTGCCGCCATCTGCCTCTATCTCGCCGATGCATTCCCAGAGGCAGGCCTCGCGCCGGATCCGCGCGACCGCGCCGACTATTACCGCTGGGTGTTCTTCACCTCCGGGCCAGTGGAGGCCGCGTTCACGACCAAGTCCATGGGCTGGGAGGTGCCTTCCGAGCGGCAGGCGATGGCCGGTTTCGGCAGCTACGACACGGCCATCGACACGCTTGAGAAAGGCCTGACCGGCCGCCAGTTCATTGCCGGCGATCGCTTCACCGCAGCCGACCTGTTCGTCGGAGCGATGGTCAATTTCATGCTCACCTTCAAATTGCTCGAGCCAAGGCCGGTGTTCACCGACTATGCTGCCCGCATGACCGACCGCGACGCCCACCGCCGCGCGCAGGAGATCGATGAACGCGCTGCTCAGGAGATGAGTTCATGACCGATAAGACCCGTCAAGAAGCCATCGACCTTTACGACCGCTTCACTCACGAAGGGCTTCCCCGGCGCGAGTTCATGAGTCGCATGGTCGCCATCGCCGGCAGCGTGGCCGCGGCCGAAGCGCTGATCGGGAGCATCGCCGCAAGTCCCGCGGCGGCCGCGATCGTGCCAGCCGACGAAAAGCGGCTGACCACCCGCACCATGACCTTCGCCATCGGCTACAAGGCCTATGTGGCCGAGCCGCGCAGCCGCTCACTGAAAGCCAGCGTGCTCGTCATCCACGAGAACCGCGGGCTTAACGAGCACATCCGCGATGTCAGCCGGCGCATGGCGCTGGCCGGCTATCGCGCGGTCGCGCCCGACTTCCTGTCTCCGAGCGGCGGCACTCCCGCCAACGAGGATGCCGCGCGCGAGGCCATCGGCAAGCTTGATCTCGCCGCCGCTACCCAGGCGGGCGTGCAGATGCTGGACGAACTCGCCCGCGCCGGCAAGGTCGGGGCGGTCGGCTTCTGCTGGGGCGGTGCCTACGTCAATCGGCTCGCCGTCGCGAGCGGCGGCAAGCTGGACGCGGGGGTCGTCTATTACGGCACGGCACCCAATCCGGCCGAAGCCGAACGAGTCGCCACCCCCTTATTGATCCACCATGCCGGCCTCGACGACCGGGTCGCGCAAACGCTCTATCCCTGGGTCACTGCCTTGCGCGCGGCCAACAAGCCGGTCACCTTCCACGTCTACGAAGGCGCCAACCACGCCTTCAACAACGACACCTCGGCCGAGCGCTACAACAAGCCGGCCGCCGATCAGGCGTGGAAGCGGACGCTCGCCTTTTTCGGCAAGCACCTGCGCTAGGCTTGGCTCTTCCGTCGCACGGCGAGCATCATCGCGCCGACGATGCAGGCGCCGAACAAAGCCGCTTCCAGCGTTCCCGTTACTACCGAGCTCAGCGGCCCGAAGGAATCTTCGCCGAACCACCGTCCGATCGGGTCCAGCCGCAGGCGTGACTCGGGGAAAGCCCGGGCCAGGAGGTCCAGGCTCCCGGCCATCAGCCGGCCGCCAAGCAGCGGGATGACCAGCCCCGCCGCCCCGGCCAGCAGCGCCGCCCTGGCAACCGCCCGGCGGAGTCCTCCACTCCCAAACTCGCGCAGCGCCAACCCCGCCC
>CADCWB010000023.1 GCA_902806295.1 uncultured Sphingomonas sp.
CGACCCGCGCGTTGAACACGTTATAGCCCTTCTGCAGCTTCTCCCGGTCCAGGTCGGAGCCGGTGTTGAACTTGCTGCTATGCCGGCCATCCACATAGACCAAGCCGGTCAGCCCGCTTGAGCCGATCGGCGGAGTCCAGGTGATCGAGCCGGTGGCAGTGAACCGAGCCGAGTTCGAGAGGCGCTGGCCCGGCAACTGGAAGAGGGCCGGGATCAGAGCATTTCCATTCGTCCCGATGAGGTCGTTGCGGTACTTGGTGTCGACCACGGTCGCACCAAGAGCAGCCGAGACGTTGCGCAATGGCCGGAAGAAGGTCTCGATCTCAATCCCCTGAGAGCGGACGCCGGACTTCGCCTTGCCGCCGCACGGCTGGGGAGCAGGATTGATTGCATTGGGCAGGTCGTCAGTATCTGCACCGTTCAGGTCTTCGGAGCAGCGATTGATGTTCTCGACGACGAAGTTGATGCCGTTGAACGTGTTCAGCTGGAAGTTCTTGAAATCCTGCCGGAACACGGCGACGTTCACGTCGATACCGCGGCCATTGAACTTGGCGCCAAGCTCATAGGCATCGACCAGTTCGGGGCTGAACCGGAGCGCGTTCAAGTCGACCGCGCCGAAGGTCAGGCCCGACCGGTCAAGGTTAAAGCCGCCCGCCTTGTAGCCCTTCGAGTAGCTCGCATAGGTCAGCAGGTTGTCCGTGGGCTTGAAGCTGAGCACGGCCGTTCCGGACAATTTCTTCTCCGTCTTCTCGCCGCCATCGAAGTCGCCGTTGACTGAGTTGATAACGCACGGCGCCGCACCGATCGGCGTCAGCACGTTATTGGCAAGCGCAGTGGACAGACCCACCACGGCCGGCGTCAGCGCTCCGAACAGCGCCGGGTTGGCCGTTGCCTGAGCGGCCAGCGTCCGCAGACGCGCGATGTTGCCGACGTAGGCAGAGCAGACGCTAGTGCTGTTGAGGTCGGCTTCAAGCGTCTTCTTCTCACGCGTGTAGCGTGCGCCCAGCGTCAGCTTCAGGCTGTCGGTGATGTCGAAGATGTTGTGGGTGAACAGCGCGTAATTGCGGCTGCGCTGCTTGAACAAGTCCTGCGTCATCTGGTTGTTCAGCGGAGTATTAACGACCTGACCGGCGATCGCGTTGATCACGATGGGTCGAGCGGCGGGAGGAATCGCAGCAAAGGCCGGGTTCGTAGCGAGCTGGCCGCCCACGAATCCTTGGGCGAAGGCGTTCAAGAGGTTGAAGCCCGGGAACGCCGCCAGCGCCGGGCTGCTCGCCTGAATGAGACCGCGGAAATAACGATCGGCATCGGCTCCGGTCGAGATGTTATCCGCCAGGTTCAACTTTTCGTTCGCAAAATAGCCGCCGACCAGCCAGTCGAGCCGGCCGCCGAACGCTTCACCCTGCAGCCGCAGCTCCTGGGTGAAAGTCTTGAACTGGTTGAACGCACTGCCGTCGTCGTCGCGATACAAGAGGTCGAGATTGTTGAAGTCTGCGTCCTGGCCGCGGATGAACTTATTGTAGCGGTAAGCGGTAATGGAGGTCAGCTCGGCGCCGCCAAAGTCGTAAACCAGCTCACCCGAGATACCGTAATCCTTGACGTCGGAGCGGTAGCTCCGGCCCGGCGTGATGGAGACGTCGCGGTCGAAGGTGTCGTCGTTAATGACCGCCCCAAGCGACCGCTCGTACGCCGCGATGGACGAGGGCTGCTCGCCCGCCGACGTGTAGTCCCGCGCCGGCAGGTAGCTCGCCGCGCAGCACTCCTCGTCACGCTTCGAGAAGTCGCCGATCAGGCGGAACGAGAGATTGTCGTTCGGCTGAAAAAGCAGCTGGCCGCGCAGCAGATAGCGGTCGCGGTTGTTGACCCGCCGGCCGGAGATCACGTCCTTCAGAAAACCGTCGCGCTTGAAGTAAATGGCGTCGATCCGACCTGCGATGCTCCCCGTGAGAGCGCCGGTCACTCCCAATTCAGCCCGGCGCATATCGTAGTTGCCGACCGACAATTCGGCATTCACCGCCGTTTCAAATCGCGGCTTTACGGTGATGATGGACAGCAGGCCTGCGGACGCATTGCGGCCGAACAGCGTGCCTTGCGGGCCGCGCAAAACTTCCACTCGATCGATCTGGCCGAGCTCGGTCAGACCGACGCCGATGCGCGAGCGGTAGACGCCGTCGATGAACACGGCGACCGAGCTCTCGAGGCCGGGATTGTCGCCAACCGTACCGATGCCGCGAATACGCGCGCCGCCAGCGCCGGCTTCGGACGAAGTGGAAGATACCAGGAGCGAGGGCGACACCTGCGTAATGGCGCGGATATCGTTGGCGCCGCTGTTCTCCAGCGTCTGGCCGGTGACTGCGCTGACGGCCAGCGGTACATCCGACAAAGCCTCGTTGCGACGGGTCGCCGTGACCACGATGTCGCCGCCGCTGTCGGCCGGAGCCGCTTCCGGCTCCTGCGCCGTGGTCGCCTGCGCATCGACCGCTCCAGCTTCGGCAGTGGCGCCGTCAGTTGGCTGAGCAGCACCCTGATCGGTGTCAGTCTGCTGCGCCGCCGCCGGCGCCGCGATTGCAAAAAGGCCGGCTGAGAGAAGCCAGATGGACTTGCGCATGGGATACCCCTCCAGAAACTAGTGGGGTCAAGTGCTAGTGCAGCAATGTGGCTGAAGGAAGCGGAGGGGTCGGTTGCTCAAAGCAATCCGTCGCCCCTGTTACTCCGAAGCAACATGGTGCATTGCAGCAGAACACTTGTGCTCCGCTGCAATGCACCAACTACTTGGGCGCGATGACCATCAACATCTGCCGGCCTTCCATCCGCGGGTGCGCCTCGACCTTGGCAAGCTCGGCGGTCTCGGCGGCGACTCGTTGGAGCACGGCCATCCCGAGCTGGCCATGCGCCATCTCACGCCCCCGGAAGCGCATGGTGACCTTGACCTTGTCGCCTTCATCGAGAAACTCGAACACCTTCTTCATCTTGGTGTCATAGTCGTGGTCGTCGATGTTGGGACGCATCTTGATCTCTTTGATCTCCTGCGTCTTCTGCTTCTTGCGCTGCTCGTTGGCCTTTTTCTGCGCTTCATATTTGAAGCGGCCGATATCGAGAAACTTGGCGACGGGCGGGTCGGCATTGGGGCTGATCTCAACCAAGTCGAGGCCCACACCCACGGCCTGCTCATAAGCTTCGCGCGTATACATCACGCCCAGGTTCTCGCCGTTTTCGTCGATCACCCGCACCTTCTGCGACTGGATGAACTCGTTGTAGCGGGGGCCGGTGAACTGGGGCGGCGCCTGCGAACGGCGCGGATAGGGCGGGGGTATAGTGCGATCTCCTGGTGCGGTTGGTTCTAGCGCCGCGAGCTAAGCGCTTCGGTCGCGATTGAAAAGGGGCAGCGCCGCATTTGGGGGTTTTTGGTCCTTGCTGTGGCGGCATGGCGTCACCGCAACCGGCCGCGCCACGCCAAGGACCTCCGGTTCAACTCGACCAGATCGATCTCATCTGCCAGCAGCTGCTCGGCAATTGCAACGGCACGTTCCAGGAGCGCATCCGGTGCATGGCGATAGGCTGGACGATCCGCGATGTGGTCGTACCAGCAGCCTTCGCAAGCCCCGTCGAGCAGTACGCGCTGAAAACAATGGTCATGGCGCAGGGGCCAGCCACGCTCCGCCGCAACCGCCGGCAGAGCGCCCCGGGTCAGGTGCAGCCAGTGCTGCTCCAGCTCAGTTCTGGTGAAGACCACGATCGGGCGCGAACGCCTCGTCGGCTATTATCCGCACTGCATCGTCGACGCTCATCACCAGCTGTCGCTCCTCCGACCCTAAGCGACGAAGAGCGACGGTGCCTTCTTCCGCCTCGCGCTTACCTACGACCAACAGCAGCGGGACCTTGGCCAGACTGTGCTCGCGTACCTTGTAGTTGATCTTCTCGTTACGCAGGTCGGTGTCGACCCTGAGGCCGGCCGCACGCAGCTTGGCCGCAACCTCCCCGGCATAACTATCCGCATCCGACACGATTGTCGTCACCACGGCCTGCACCGGAGCGAGCCACAGCGGGAACTTGCCCGCATAATGCTCAATCAGAATGCCGATGAACCGCTCATAGGAGCCGAAGATCGCCCGGTGGAGCATAATCGGCCGGTGCTTTGCCCCATCCTCACCGATGTAGCTCGCGTCCAAGCGTTCCGGTAGCACCCGGTCGGACTGGATGGTGCCGACCTGCCACGTCCGACCGATCGCGTCAGTCAGGTGCCACTCCAGCTTCGGCGCATAGAAGGCGCCCTCGCCCGGCAGCTCCTCCCAGCCGTACTCGGGCGTCGCGAGGCCAGCGGCCACGACTGCGTCACGAAGCTCGTTCTCGGCCTTGTCCCAATCTTCGTCTGAGCCGAACCGTTTGTCCGGTCGGAGCGCCAGCTTGATCGCGTAGGAGAAGCCGAAGTCTTGGTAGATGCGGTCGGCCAGCGCGCAGAATGCCCGCACCTCATCCACAATCTGATCCTCACGGCAGAAGATGTGGGCGTCGTCCTGCGTGAATTGCCGCACCCGCATCAGCCCGTGCAACGCGCCGTGCGGCTCGTTGCGGTGGCAGCAACCGTTTTCGTACAGGCGCAGCGGCAGATCGCGGTAGCTCTTGATCCCCTGGCGGAAGATCAGCACGTGCGCCGGGCAGTTCATCGGCTTCAATGCCATCCAGTCGGCATCGCCGCTGATCACCGGCCCCTCATCCTCCGTGTTCGGCACCTCGTCCGGGATAACGAACATGTTCTCGCGATACTTGCCCCAGTGCCCGGACTGTTCCCATTGGCGCGCGTCCATGACCTGCGGCGTCTTCACCTCTTGGTAGCCGGCGGCATCGATTGCCCGGCGCATATAGGCCTCCAGCTCACGCCAGATCAGGTAACCCTTGGGGTGCCAGAAGATGGAGCCATGCGCTTCGGCCTGGACGTGGAACAGGTCCATTTCCTGCCCGATCTTGCGATGGTCCCGCTTGGCCGCTTCCTCCAGCCGGGTGAGGTGCTCGGCTAGCTGCTTCTTGTTGAGCCAGGCCGTGCCGTAGATCCGGCTCAGCATCGGGTTATTGGGATCGCCGCGCCAGTAAGCACCCGATACCCGCGTCAGCTTGAAGGCCTGCGGATCAAGCTTGCCCGTGGAGGCGAGGTGCGGGCCGCGGCACAGGTCCAGCCACGCCTGCTCGCCCTGGCCGGAGCGATACATGGTGATTGGCTCGCCTTCCGGCAGCTCCATCACCCACTGCGCCTTGAAGCTCTCCCCGGTCCGCTCGAAGAAGTCCCGCACGTCCTCGCGTTGCCAGACCTCGCGCATCAGCGGCTCGTCGCGAGCGATGACGCGGCGCATCTCTTCTTCGATCGCCGGCAGGTCCTCATCGGTGAAGGCTCCACGGCCGGGCGCTGGCGCGAAATCATAGTAGAAGCCGTCCTCGGTGGCTGGACCGAAGGTGATCTGAGTGCCCGGAAACAGGATCTGCACCGCCTCAGCGAGCACGTGCGCATAGTCGTGCCGGACCAGCTCGAGCGCGTCCCTCTCATCGCGCGAGGTGATCAGAGCGAGCTCGGCATCTTCCTCGAACGGCCGGCCGATGTCGCGCACCTCGCCATTCACCCGAGCGGCGAGCGCGGCCTTGGCCAGCCCCGGCCCGATCGCCGCCGCCACGTCGGCCGGCGTCGAGCCTTCCGGCATCTCCCGAACGGTGCCGTCGGGAAGCGAAACCCTGAACATCTTGGACATGCTGGCGCATGTAGCGACTGCACCGGCCGATGTGCACCCCCTAAGCGGAGCGGATCAGCGCTCGGCTGGCTGCCGGCTGAGCACCAGCGGCGCTGAGCAGCCGTCAACCCGCCGATCCACGGCTCCGAACAACATCGCGTCGGGCAACTCGTTGAGAGGTTGGCCCTGAAGTCGCTGGCCCTGCTTGCGGGCGAGGGACATGGGCGTCTCCGGACAGTCGCTTCGTTCGGGCTCCGGGTTCACGACTGGCATATCAGCCATTGGCTGAACATCGGCTCTCGGACGCAGAGATGGCGCCCCAAGGATCATCGCAATGGCTGGCAGCAGCAAGACACGCACGACTCACCTCCTTGAATCAGGGAAGCTTACCACGACACGCATCAACCGGTGAAGCCTCCCGTCGCCACGGCATCTCTGCTTCGCCGCACCTCTCGTCAGGCGAGTGGTTTCCCGAAGAGGACGAGGCGCTCCATCTCGGCAAAACCAACGGCTGCGTGCCAGCGATGGCTGTCGACGTTGTCGATCAGGGCGTCGGAAGCGAGCCAATCATAGCCCTGTTCACGCGCCCAGGCCTCCACCGCGCCAAGCAGCGCTCTAGCCACGCCGCTACCACGGCTCGCCGGTTCGATCCACAAATCCTCGACGTAAGGTGCCGCCAGTTTCGGCGCCCCTTCGGCGTAGTTCCTAACCCGAGCATCGATCATGCCGATCGGTTCGCCAATATCATCGAAGGCGAGGAAGCCGACGTAAGGCTCGGGCAGCGTCGTCCATGTCCCGAGGTCCCGCTCGAAGTCGGCAGGGTCCTGATCCGGGTGCAACAGCGAAAGCATGGCAGCCCAGAGTGGGTGATCCTCCGGCTCTGCCTGTCGAACGATCAAATGGTGAAGCTCTCTCCGCAGCCGCAGCTGCCCTTAGCGTTCGGATTCTCGAACACGAAACCCGCGGTGAAGTCGTCCTCACGCCAGTCCATTACCGAGCCAATGAGGTAGAGCACCGACCCGCCGTCGACGTAGAAGGTACCCCCGGGTGTTTCGATCTTCTCGTCGAAACGATCTTCCGTCGTGACGTAGTCAACCGAGTAGGCCAGCCCGGAGCAACCCCGACGAGGGGTCGACAGCTTGACCCCGATCGCCTCATCCGGTGCCCGCGACATCAAGTCGGAGATACGCTGCTCTGCGGTTCGTGTTAGGGTGATCGCGGCGGGGCGAGTGCGGGTTTTTACGTCAACCATTACAGCATCCCCAATTCGAGCCGGGCCTCATCGCTCATCTTGCTCGGGTCCCAGGGCGGGTCCCAGACTAGCTTGACCTCGGCATCGCGCACGCCGGGCACCGACAGCACGCGCAGTTCCACTTCGCCCGGCATCGACTCGGCGACCGGACAATGCGGCGTCGTCAGCGTCATGGTGACCACCGCATCGCCGTCCGCGTCCACCGCCACATCGTAGATCAGGCCGAGTTCGTAGATGTCGACCGGGATTTCCGGATCGTAGATGGTCTTGAGCGCCTCGACGATCGCGGCTTGCACATCACCGCCGGGTCCGTGCTCCGGAGCCTCGGCCGGCTTCTCCGCGAGGAAACCCGCGAGATAGTCGCGCTTGCGCTCGAACGTCTCGGCCGGGCTCTCGGCATCGACGCGGGCGCGCGGCGGCGGCGCGACCTCCGTCACTTCCTTGACCTCGATCTTGCGTTCCTCACCCATCATCCGAAAATCCGTTTCACCCGCTTGAGGCCATCGATCAGCGCATCGATGTCCGAGCTGTCCGAATGCGCCGCGAAGCTCGCCCGGCAGGTCGCCGGAACGCCGAGCAGGTCCATCAGCGGCTGCGCGCAATGATGGCCCGCGCGGATCGCGACGCCCGCATCATCCAAAATGGTGCCGACGTCATGCGGATGCACCCCGTCCACTTCGAAACTGA
>CADCWB010000024.1 GCA_902806295.1 uncultured Sphingomonas sp.
TGCTGCTTCTGGCGGCTCTAGTGAGCTATCGCCCAAGCGACCCCTCGCTCAACACTTCCGCCGCCGGACCGGTGAAGAATTGGCTCGGCACGACGGGCGCATACGGGTCCGACTTGCTGCTGAGCCTATGGGGTCCGCCTGCCGGCCTATTGCTGCCGCTGATGCTCGTGATCGGGCTTCGCCTCGGACGCAACGCGGACGTCGGCCGCTGGAAACGCGCGCTGGGGCTGACGATCCTCGGCATCATCCTGTTCGGCACGGCGGCAGGCCTGCTGTTCGGCGGGGCCGTCAACGGGCTTCCAGCCGGCTGGGGCGGCACCTTCGGGCTGGTCATCGCCAGATTGATCGAGCTGGGGATCGGCGCGATCGGGGAACCCGCGGTTGCTGCACCGTTTCGGGTTGTGCTGGTTGCGCTGACGGCGCTCGCCGGAGGCTTCCTCTGGTACCTCGGGCTGGGGCTTCGCGCCGAGGAGCGCAAGTGGCTGGTGACGCGCGGCGAGCGTGCGCCGCGGCTTACTCCCGACGATCCGTTCGACGACGACTATCTCGTGGAGGACGGCGACACAGACGTCGCGCGCAAGCCGGCACGCACGCCAATCATCAATGCGCCGGAGCCGCAGCGTACCGTCATCAACGACCGCGCCAAACCTGACGCCACCAAGCGGCCGCAGCGCGAGCGGCAGCCTTCGCTGGCGCTCGGCGACACCTACAGGCTGCCGACGATCGACCTGCTTACGCCGCCGCCGCCGGTGGTGAACACTACGCTCGACAAGGCAGGGCTCGAGCGGAACGCGCGGCTTCTGGAATCCGTGCTCGAGGACTTCTCGGTCAAGGGCGAGATCGTGGAAGTTCGCCCAGGCCCCGTCGTCACCATGTACGAGCTGGAACCAGCTAGCGGCATCAAGGCGAGCCGCGTAATCCAGCTCGCCGACGACATTGCCCGCAACATGTCGGCGCTGTCTGCGCGCGTCGCGACTATTCCGGGCCGCAGCGTCATCGGCATCGAACTTCCGAACGCCAAGCGCGAGATGGTGTCGCTGTCGGAGCTGATCGCCAGCGACGCATTCGAGGACCAGGTCGCCTCATTGCCGCTGATCCTGGGCAAGAATATCGCTGGCGACCCCGTCGTGGCGGATCTGGCGCCGATGCCGCACCTGCTCGTCGCGGGCACCACGGGCTCGGGCAAGTCGGTCGGCCTTAACTGCATGATCCTGTCGCTGCTCTATCGGCTGACGCCGGAGCAATGCCGGATGATCATGATTGATCCGAAGATGCTCGAGCTCAGCACCTACGAGGATATCCCGCACCTGCTCTCACCGGTCGTGACCGAGCCGGCCAAGGCGATCCGAGCCCTCAAGTGGACGGTCGAGCAGATGGAAGAGCGCTATCGCATGATGGCTTCGGTCGGCGTGCGTGCGCTTTCCTCCTTTAACGCGAAGGTGCGCGACGCGAAGGCGAAGGGCCAGCCGCTCGGCCGCCGCGTCCAGACCGGCTACGACCCCGAAACCGGACAGCCGCGCTACGAGAACGAGGAACTGGACTTCGACATCCTGCCCCAGATCGTGGTGGTGGTCGACGAGCTCGCCGACCTGATGATGACCGCCGGCAAGGAGGTCGAGTTCCTGATCCAGCGCCTCGCCCAGAAGGCGCGTGCGGCGGGGATCCACCTGATCATGGCCACTCAGCGCCCGTCCGTCGACGTCATCACCGGGGTCATCAAGGCGAACCTTCCGACCCGGATCAGCTTTTCGGTCACCTCCAAGATCGACAGCCGAACCATCCTCGGGGAGCAGGGCGCCGAGCAGCTGCTCGGCCGCGGCGACATGCTCTACATGCCCGGAGGCAAGCAGATCGTCCGGGTTCACGGCCCGTTCGTCTCCGACGAGGAAGTACGCGCCGTCGCGGACCATTGGCGAGCGCAGGGGACCCCGGACTACAACCAGGCCGTCACCGAGGAGCCGGAGGACGGCGGCTACATGTTCGAGGGCCAGCCGACCGGAGAGGACGACGCGGACAGCCAGCTCTACCGAAAGGCGATCCAGACGGTCGCCGAGAGCCAGAAGGCTTCGACCAGCTACATCCAGCGGCAGCTTCGGATCGGCTACAACAATGCGGCCCGCCTCATCGAGCGGATGGAAAAGGACGGCTACGTCAGCGCCCCGGATCATGTCGGGCGCCGCGAAGTGCTGGTGGATGCCGAAGGACGCCCCGTCTGACCCGATGAACCTAAGGGCGTGGCCGGGTTCAGTGGACATTAAAGGCCCGGCCCCCATATCCGGCGTCAAACAACCGTTGGAGATTAGTTTATGAAGCGTTTCCTGACGCTCGCTCTTGCCGCTGCGCCCGTGACGCTGACCGCTCTCGCGCCCGCTCCGCTGCTCGCCCAGACCACGCAGCTGGCGCAGGTCCAGCAGCACCTCCGCGCGGTAGGCACGATGACTGCCGACTTCAGCCAGACGGACCGCAGGGGCCAGACCCTTAGCGGCGAGCTGCTGTTGAAGCGCCCAGGCAAGATCCGTTTCCAGTACGGCCGAAACGTGCCGATGCTGGTGGTTGCCAACGGCAAACACCTCACCATGGTCGATTACCAGGTGAAGCAGGTGCAGAGTTGGCCGATCGCCAATTCTCCGCTGTCGGTGCTGCTCAACCCGAACCAGGACCTTTCCCGCTTCGCCAAGGTAGTCCCGAATACGGATCCGCGCATCGTGATGGTCGAAGCGCGCGACTCCAAACGCCCGGAGTTCGGTCGAATCACCATGGCCTTCGCCAAGGTGCCGAGCGCACCCGCCGGGCTGATGCTTCAGGGCTGGAACATGGTCGATGCCCAGAACAACCGCACGACCGTGAAGCTGTCGAACCAGCGCTTCAACGTGGCCATCGCGGACAGCAGCTTCCGCTACGTCGACCCCCGAAAAAAGCGCTGAAAACGGCGCAATTAAGGCACTTTGCATTCATGCCGCCGACAGGATGAATCGCGTAAATGCCAGACTTCAATTGCGGGTGATGCTTCGGGTTTTCCCCCTGTTGCCCGACCCGGATCTCGCAATTGGCCTCGCGTAGCAACACGCTTGGTCGGCCCTCGCTCCACGCCCCCGGAGCGAGGGCCTTTCCATTTGGGTGACTCCCTCTCTCGCCGCTCCCCAACATCGACAGCCAAAGCTCCTCCGGTTACAGCGCTGACGAATGCCTTCGACCTTGAAAATAGCCTCCTGGAACGTCAATTCCGTCCGTGCCCGGATCGGGATCGTCGAGCAGTTCCTGATCGAGCAAGCGCCGGATGTGCTGTGCCTTCAGGAA